>CAZBIK010000391.1:0-2929 GCA_964491955.1 uncultured Ferruginibacter sp. | reverse complement strand
CGCATCACCATATTCAGCATTTCCACGGTAAAGGAGAATGCCATACCGAAATAGATATAATTTTTCAGGTTGAGTTCATGGGCCGCTTCTGCATTCCAGCCTTCCATGATGAGGCTGAGGCCGATCATCACCAAAAAAGAAAGTGCCAGCATTTTTAAAGTAGGGTGTTTATGAATGAAAGCTGATATTTTCGGGCTGAATAAGAACATCACCGTCATGGCGATCACCACCGCAGCGATCATGATCTCCACATGCTTGGCCGTACCTCCGGCAGTGATGATGCTGTCGAATGAAAAAACAGCATCGATCAGCATGATCTGCCCGATGGCATTGCCCAAAGATATTTTTTTATCTTTTTGTGCCGCTACATTCGGGTCTTCCCCTTCCAGTTTATGGTGTATTTCCATTACCGACTTATAGATCAGGAATAAACCGCCGGCCAGCATGACGATACTGGCCAGGTCGAAACCCTTTCCCCATATAGTAAATACCGATTTCCCTTTTTGCGAAAGCAGCCAGCCCAGCCCCATTAATAAAAGGCTCCTGGAAAGAATGCCTGTCACCATCCAGATACGCCGGGCTGTTTTCTGGTCTTTTTGCAATCCCAGTCGGTTGAGGATGATGCTGACAAAGATCACGTTGTCGATGCCCAATACAACTTCCAATACGACAAGTATTAAAAAGCTGATGATACTTTCGGATGTAAATAAATGTTCCATAAAATATTAATGTGCTAATGTGCAAATGTGCTAATAATAAAGCAGGCGTAAAAATTTATTCCGAAATCATGCTGGCTAAAGTGCTTTACAGATATTTTTTACTATAGCAGGTCCTTCATAAATAAAGCCGGTCCAAACCTGTACCAGTGATGCACCGGCATCCATTTTTTCTTTGGCATCAGCACCTGTAAATATACCACCACTTGCAATGACCGGTATTTGCCCATTTGTTTTTTGATGGATGTATTTTACGATTTCAGTGCTTCTTTGTTTCAGTGGCAATCCGCTTACACCACCGGCACCGATCTTCATAAGTACTGAATGTTGAGTGGTGAGTTGGTCCCTGCTGATGGTTGTGTTTGATGCTACCAGGCCGTCTAATTTTATCTCAAGGGCAAGGTCAATCACATCATCAATTTGTTCCCGGGTAAGGTCAGGGGCAATTTTCAATAAGATGGGTTTAGGGTTTGTTTTTTTAACGTTTAGGTTCTGCAGGTTGGTAAGGATCTTTTTCAGCGCATCTTTTTCCTGCAATTCCCTGAGGCCGGGTGTATTGGGACTGCTCACATTCACCACAAAATAATCCACGTGATCATGCAGGGCCACAAAACATTTTTCATAATCCTTCCAGGCATCTTCGTTGGGGGTGATCTTGTTTTTGCCAATATTCCCACCAATGATCAAAGTTGATCGTTGTTCGTTGTTCGTTGTTCGCCGGTCAACGGCCAACGAACAACGTCTTTGCCATGCCTGTAATCTTTCAACAACAGCATTAACACCGTCATTGTTAAATCCCATCCGGTTGATCAGCGCTTTATCTTTTGGCAAACGGAATAACCTGGGTTTATCATTTCCGGCCTGCGGCAGGGGGGTAACTGTTCCAATTTCCACAAAACCAAAACCCAGGGCCTCCAGTTCATTTAAATATTTTGCATTTTTATCAAAACCGGCCCCCAACCCAACCCTGTTGGGGAATTGAATATTGAATATTGAGAATTGCCCGCCCGGATGACCTGGTCGGACGGGAATATTTCCCTTCGGCCTGAAGCCTGCAATTATTAAACTCTTTACTCCGGGGATTTTACAAAGCAGTTTTAAACTGTTCATCGAAAAATAGTGAACCCGTTCGGGATCAAATAAGAACAAAACTGAACGGAGTAACTTATACATTTGGCGCAAAATTACAGTTTGGTAATCAGTTTTTTGTTTTCCCGCATAAATTATAACTTTGGTCTATAAAGTTGCATAAACAACCTTTTGGTTATTGGCAGATGGTTCATAGTTCATAGAAACTGGTTCCTGCATTAACCATGAACTATGAACCATCAACTATTAACTTTTCACAATGCAGGAAGCATATATCATAGCAGGATTCAGGACAGCCATTACAAAAAGTAAAAAAGGCGGGTTTCGTTTTACAAGGCCTGATGACCTGGCCGTAGATGTGATCAGGGGCTTGCTGGCTTCTGTGCCGCAACTGGATGTAAAAAGAGTGGATGATGTGATCGTTGGTAACGCTGTACCCGAGGCTGAACAAGGACTGCAGGTAGGGAGGATGATCTCTGCGAGGGCTGTAGGTATCCATGCGCCGGGTATTACCATTAACAGGTATTGCGCAAGCGGGCTGGAGAGTATTGCCATGGCCACTGCAAAAATTCGTACAGGCATGGCCGAATGTATCATAGCGGGCGGAACCGAAAGTATGAGTATGGTGCCCACTGCCGGCTGGAAAACAGTCCCTTCTTTTGCCATTGCAGAATCAGAACCCGATTATTATTTAAGTATGGGCCTCACCGCCGAAGCGGTTGCCAAAGAATATAATGTGAGCAGGGAAGACCAGGATGTTTTCAGTTACAACAGCCACCTGAAAGCCGGTAATGCCATAAAGGAAGGTTATTTTAAATCCGGTATCTTACCCATCACCGTAAACGAGATCTATATTGATGGAAAAGGCAAAAAACAAAAACGTGATTTTATAGTTGATACGGATGAAGGCGTTCGTGCAGATACTTCTCCCGAAGGCCTTGCAAAATTAAAACCAGCCTTTGCAATGGATGGATCAGTAACCGCCGGCAATTCTTCCCAGACAAGTGATGGCGCTGCTTTTGTGATCGTTATGGGAGAGAAAATGGTCAATGAATTGGGCCTGAAACCCATTGCCCGTTTGGTGAATTGTGCCAGTGCAGGCGTTCATCCCAGCAGCATGGGTT
>CAZBIK010000390.1:0-2942 GCA_964491955.1 uncultured Ferruginibacter sp. | reverse complement strand
ATTTTATTAATAATCTTTTATTAAAATGTCTTGTAAATTTCATATATAAATTTAAAAAGAAACATAACGTATTCATCATGTATCTTATTTTGTGAAATTCGTAACTGAATCAAATTAATTGCCCGGGCTTCTGCAAATACCGGTAAGCAATGAATTTTAACCCCGCTGAATTTTCATCACTTTTTCATACAATTCCAGGTGCTTTTGTACAATTACTTCCGGCTGAAATTCCGGGAGAATTGATCCTTTGATCCTGTTGTTGATACAATAAAGGATCCCTTTTGTGATATCTGCAGCATCTTTATATTTTGCCAGGTAGCCGTTTTCCCTGTGGCAGATCATATCCGGGATACCTCCAACATCGAATCCAACAACGGGTGTGCCACAACTTAAACTTTCCAGCACGGTAGTTGGTAAATTATCTGCCACAGAAGGTACTATAAAAACATCTGAGGCATTATATACCAGTGAAATTGAATATTCATCACTCAAAAAACCCATGAACCTGGTTTTAAAGGGCATCATTTCGGCAATTTCCTTATTGTACCCGCTGCCGAATATCAACACAGTTACATTGGATAAGCTGTTATCCTGTTTTAACAATTCCAGCGCTTTCAGCAAATATACCCATCCTTTATAAGGACTGTTAACGGTAACGGCACCAAATGTGATCACCGTTCCATGTTCTTCCATATTCAATACCTGCCTGGCGACAGCCTTATCAACAGGTTTAAAGAGCGTGGTATCAATGATATTGGGTATGTGATAAACAGGTTTCTCTTTTGTAAGCAATGATTCTTTGGTACAATTGTACAGCCACCTGCTGGGTGATACAAAGAACAGGTTATTAAATTTTGAATAAAGTTTTAATTTCTTTTTAAAGCCCCTGGCCGACAGGTCATTTTTTTTATCGCCCGGAAACACGGGGCAATTATTACACCCGGTTGTTTTATATTTTTCGCAGGTAAAACTGTGATGGCATCCCCCGGTTATTCCCCACATGTCGTGCAAAACTATGATCACCGGTTTATTGAGCATAGCTACCTGCCTGATGCTGTTGTAATTAAAAAAACCATTTAAAACCCAGTGAATATATATGATGTCTGCATGTTTAACTTCATCCAGGCCGGAGACATCTGTTCCCAAAACCGGGAAGGAGAATGAACCCTTTTCCCTGATCCGTTTCCTGGTAAGGTACTCCTGTATCCTGTTATCGATCTTTGAAATGAACCGGGCACGCGGGCCGAGGTACTTTATATTTGAAATGCCGGGTGTACCGTACTGCAATGAAACCAGGTGCGATGACACATTCACCGAACCCATGGCCTTTTGCAGCCTGAGTGCAGCCCTTCCTGCAGAATCTACAGAAAACTGTATGTGTACCACTTTTGTCATTCCTTTATTCTTTTATCATATTGTTGAATGTTCCCATAAATATTGCTTTACCGGTACCAGATCGCTGATGCTGATCTTTTATAAAAGATCTTATAAAACTGTACGGGTGCAATAATATATCCGAAAACATTGGTAACAATGGAAGCGATCAACACGGCTTCCACCCCCATTTGAAAATATTTTATCAAAACAACTGACAGGCCGAAAAATCCAATTGAACTGAAGATCGAGGTAAAGAACTGGATCCGCAAAGCACCGATGCCATTGATCACACTTACAAAAATACTGGCAAACATACTGGTTGAAAAAAATATTAAACACAGCAGTGAGATCGTAAAATCAACGTGCACAATATTTTTACCGATCCACAATTCATACACTTTACCGGATACCAACAGCATCACCAGGCCTGCCCCGATGAAGGGGACCAGTATCATCAGGTATTTTTTTACAGCATTCTTTACCCAGGCCAGGTCGCCTGAGTTGTAGGCATCCGTTACACCGCTCCACAACGGGCTCAGCAATATCAAAAAGCCCATTTGCAATACTGAAAAATATTTGAACGCTATATTGTAATTCGTTACTTCGGTTGTTCCAAAATAATGTGCGATCAGGAAAAGCGAGGTTTCAAACTGAACAATGGCAGCGATCTGGAGCACAAAAAACCGGAGGCCCAGTTTCATGATATCTTTTGCGTACTCTTTTTTTACAAATGTAAAAGAAGGCCTGTAATCCCTGAACCTTGTATTGAAAAAGTAAATATTGGCTGCCAGTAAGATCAGTGTAGGCGCAACGCCGATCGCCAGTCCAAGGTATATCAGTGACCCGTCTGTAAACCTGGTCAATGCAAAGATCAATCCCAATCCCAGCAATTGCCCCAGCATATCTATCAAAGAAGCTATGGCCGGTTTCTGGTCGGCCGTTAACAGGGTATTGATAACCCGGAACACAAACTGGAAGCAGAAATACGTAAAAATAAGCATCGCCAGCTGAGACACTTCTTTTTCCATTTCGGGCGGCAGGCTTAATAAACTGTGCCAGCTGATGAACCGGTTAAGGAACATTAAGATCAGCCACAAAAACAAAAAGATGATACTGATATAAAAATAAGTGGTGCTGACATAGATCTTGACCAGCTTAATATCTCCCCTGGCCTTGGCCTCAGCAAATTTATTGCGCAGCCCGTGTGTAAACCCGATATCAAAAAATGAGATCCAGGCGATCATAGAACTCAGTGTGAGCCAGATCCCGTATTGCGATGGATTGATATAATGAATGGTAAGCGGAACCAACACAAGGCCTATGGCGATACTGATACCTTTTATGACCAATGAACCTACGATATTTCTCTTGGCTTCAAGGCTGCGCTTATGCCCTTTGGTAAAAAAGTTTACAGCAACTTTCCATAAAGTTCCGATATGTTTTGTAATCAACATTATTTCTTGTGTTGTACCTGGATATAAATTCCGGGTACCGGGTAAACAGGACAAAAACAAAAGCGTTCAGTTCAGCAAACCTGTAACCAGTTGCAAAACGAAAGGCAGCAG
>CAZBIK010000389.1:1205-2960 GCA_964491955.1 uncultured Ferruginibacter sp. | reverse complement strand
GAGATCGGTGACCTGAACGGTAACCGGTTGACCATGTGCAGGGTTGTGATACAGCAAGTTCTGATCTTTAAATAAATTATAAGACCAACCGTCAAAAGCGGTTGGTCTTTTTTTTTAAAAAATATCAAAATGACACTAATTTATTGCTATAAATACATATGATTTAAATACTATCTGTTACCCAAAAAGTGCATTAAAAAAAAGAAATGTTAAATAAAAAGAAATATCTTAGAGCATAAGATTCTACACCAGATACCAACACAAACTAAAATTCTGTTTATGAAGAAAATTATTATGTTAATGGTTCTGCAATTATTTGTTGTTTTTGCTTACACACAAACAACAGGAGTTTCAGAAATTGAACCCAATAATGGTTTTGCCACGGCAACGCCCATTACCACCAATCCTGCAAAAATTTCCGGGAATGTTTTTCCCAATGCAGATGAAGACTGGTATTCTTTTTCCGCTACTGCGGGAGACAGGGTATATGCCGGTGTGATCTCTTCATTTTCATCAAATGGAAGTTTTGATTCCCGGCTATGGCTATATGCTTCTGACGGAACTACCATATTGGAATTTGATGATGATGATGGTAGTTATGGAGCACTTTCATCAACCATTGCCGGTGCAGTCATTCCTGCAACCGGAACCTATTATTTCCGGATCACACATTTCAGCCTTACCAATCAATTAAGGGGTTACAACCTTTATGTACGGTTACAAAGCGGTAGCCCTGTTGCGGAGACCGAAGCAAATGATACTCCCGGAACTGCGAATGTAATGCCGGCCAGTGGCTGGGTAAGCGGAAGCAGGAACCCGGCACTTGCCACAGAACAGGATTGGTTCTCAGTAACACTGGCAGCCGGTGAAACTGTTTTTATTTCCATGGACCTTGACCCTGAAAGAGATAATGTACAATACAACGGCAGGCTTGGCTTTGCCTTGTTTGGGGATGCCAATAACCAGATACTTGTTATTGATGATGCTTCCACAGGTTCTGTTGCCAACCCCCTTTCAGAATGCATGGTCTTTACAGCAAAAGATGCAGGAACCTATTATGTTTTTGCTGATGCAGCTTCAGCTGCAACCGGCGGGCCGACAGCTACATACAATATTTCATATTCAAAATTTGCCCCAACCCCGGGATATGTAAACTATCCCTCAGCAGATATTCCCAAAACGATCGGTCCGGGTACGGGTTCAGTAACTTCTACCCTCAATATTCCAGACAGTAAACTGATCAGGGACATCAGTGTACGGATAAACCTGAACCATGCATTGATGGGAGATATTGATGCCACTTTAACTTCTCCAAACGGAAACATCATTGCATTATTCACGGATATTGGTGCAACAGCAACTGGTGGACAAACCCAAATGGATCTCTTACTTAATGACAATAATGCAATACCTCCTTTATATACTGTTTTACGGCCTGTTGGTTTTCAACCTGAATTCGCCAACAAGCTAAACCTGTTCAAAGGAATGAATACTGCCGGCACCTGGACACTCACTTTACATGATGACGTTGCCAATGCCTCCGCTGGAACACTGAATAGCTGGTCAACCTTTGAGAAATACTTTTGTGGTTGGACATTTAGATATATTGCTAGATCTTTTGTACCGACACTTATTTTCTTAAGCCACGGTATTTTGTTTATTGTATCGATGAAATATTCTCTGTCGTCGCCATAATTGATATAAAAGTCATCATCGTTGTAAGTATCCCTTAGTGGAATGATGACGTACTTGACC
>CAZBIK010000389.1:0-1195 GCA_964491955.1 uncultured Ferruginibacter sp. | reverse complement strand
TCAATTGATATCCTGGAAGAAGTGCCGCCAAATATAGCCGGTGCCATTACTATTGCCAATGAGGATTTTGAAACCTCGGATGGAGGTTTTACACATTCGGGCACACAGGATGAATGGGAAAGAGGAACACCTGCTTTTGCCCCAATAACAACCGCCAACAGTGGTGTAAACTGCTGGAAGACCGACCTGGATAATACTTATAATGCCAGCAGTAATCAAATACTCGAATCACAAACTTATAACCTCACTGCTGTTACCGGCCCTATCTACTTAAGCTGGGCCATGAAATACCAGGTAGAAAATGCTACTTTCGACCAGTTCAGGGTTTATGTGGAAGAAGTTGGAAATCCTGCCAATACCAGGGTTTTATTTGAATGGCTGGGTGCTTCCATGCCACAATCTCTTGGTAATCCTTCAACTTCACAGCCTGTTTCTGCCGGATGGGGTACGCATTGGGCTGACATCAGCTCTTTTGCAGGACTACAGATCAGGTTCAAAGTCAGCCTGGTTACAGATCCATCAGTTCAACATGTGGGAGTTGCCATTGACGATTTCAGGATATATAATATAACGTCTTGTACTCCTTCATCAATAACGCTGGGGGCAAACCCGGTTACCTGTATTGGTACAACAACTGCCAATTTACCTTATACGGCTACAACAGGCAGCCCGAATGTTTACAGCATAGATTATAACGCCGCTGCAGAGGCTGCCGGTTTTATTGATGTTGTAAATGCGGCATTGCCAGCAAGCCCGATCGTATTAACAGTCCCCGCTGCTGCACCTGTTGCAGTTTACAATGCCGGTATTACTGTTCAAAATACTGCAGGCGGATGTGTTAGCCCGGTTGTGCCATTTACAATAACAGTTATTTCAAGTCCAGCCATGAACCCTGTTGCAAATGATACTGTTTGTAATAATTCATTGGCCGGTCCTTATAACTTTACCAGTGTTCCACCGGGTGCAACCTTTACCTGGACCAACAGCAACCCTGCAATAGGCCTTGCTGCAAATGGTGTTGGTAATATTGCTGCGTTTAATGCAACCAATGCAACCATTACACCAGTTAATGCAACGATCACAGTTACGCCTACTGTAGGAACATGTACCGGTACACCGGTTTCATTCATCATCCGGGTTAATCCATCCGGCCAGGTGAATCCAATTCCCAACCAGGTACTATGCCGTGGAGCTT
>CAZBIK010000388.1:0-3014 GCA_964491955.1 uncultured Ferruginibacter sp. | reverse complement strand
TGCATGCGATTTTGCTTTTAATATCCCCCCGCTGGCCTCTTTAATGCTTTGTACATACACAAAGGCCTTGGGATCGATGTTCATTAATGAATCCTGTATCTGTTTTATTTCGAGGCGGGTAACAATGGTAACAATGATCTCGCAGTCTGTTTTGATGTCGAAACTACCGGGCAGGTATCCACGCTCTCCTTTATAAACCGTTATACCCTTACCCAGTTCATTTACCAGGAAATCCTTGATCTCTTCCTGGCGTGCAGATACGATGTTCATGGCGGTATATTCTTCAATGCCGTCCACCACGTAATTGGTGGCACGCGTTGCGTGAAAATAGGTGATGATGGAATACATGGCGGTTTCAATACCGAACTGCAGTGCCGCAACGGCAAATATGATGCAGTTGATGAGCATGATGATCTCGCTGTTTGAAAAACCGGTCTTGCGCCGGGTGAAAACGGCGATCACTTCGGCGCCATCGATCACACCGCCACCACGTATCACCAGGCCAACACCTGTACCGATCAGGATCCCGCCGAAAATGGCGATCAGTAATTTATCTGAAGTGATGGGTTCGATCTCAATAAAAAGCAAACCGGCTGCCAGCAGGATTACCGCAAGGGTAGTTTGAACAGCGAAGGTCTTGCCGATCTTCCGGTACCCAAGGTAAATAAAACCCAGGTTAAGCACAATGACCAGGATGCTGATGTTGAAATGATACATTTCGTGCAGTAAAATGGAGATACCGGTTATACCTCCATCGAGGAAACGGTTTGGGATCATAAAGCCTTTCATGGCCAATACCGCCAAACCTGCACCTGCCAGAATGAAGAGGAGGTTTTTAAGATTCCAAACGTTCTTCCAGTTAACCCTGTCGGTTTTGTACTTTTTGGTCATTTGAATGCAGTTAGTTCAGGTTACTAATATAAGTACATTTTTTCTATTAACAGTCAATCTGTTATGAGCAATCTGTATTACAGGGAAAATAGCAATGGGGAGGGTAAAAAATAAAAAAAACCTCCCGTTTTTAAACAGGAGGCTCGTGCCCAGAACAGGAACCTGCCTGCCGGCAGGCAGGTCGAACCTGTACATCCTTGCGAACGACAGTCCAGCCAGCCGACAGACATAATCCGCTGCTATTGGGTTTGATCTTTAAATAATTTTTTTAAGAACTCTTTTCCTGAACCTGATTTTAAATAAATTTCTCTTTTCCGGGCTTCAATTCTGGTAATAAAATCTTCATGAAATATCAGAATAAAGGGTTTATAGGGCGATGTCGTTTTATTTTGGCCTTTTTGATGTTCATTGAATCGTCGTAGAATATTATTTGTAAGGCCTACATAAATATAGTTTCTATTAATACTTTTTAAAGCATAGACTGTAAACATTTCGCAAAATAAAAAAAGCTCCGCATTTAGCGAAGCTTTTAAGTGCCCAGAACAGGAATCGAACCTGCACATCCTTGCGAACGACAGATTTTGAGTCTGTTGCGTCTACCAATTCCGCCATCTGGGCGTCTTGAAGTTGAAAGGTTTAAAGTTTAATGGTTTAATGGTTGGGTGTTCAAAAAGTAAAAGCTCACTATAATAAAATAAATTTTAACCCTTTAAACCCTTAAACCTTTAAACGTTCCAACCCTCCAACGGGCTGCAATATTACATTATCCCCCCAATCTGTCCAAAATACGCTGAAGGTATTTTTTTTTGAAGTAGTATTCTTTTAGTTTTAAAAGATCAGCTGTTGTTACCTTGCTGTCATCATAGTTTTCAATGATTGATCGTACTTCGCTGTAAAGCTGGTTTTCAAGTTCACCGATCTGTTTGGCTGAGTTTTCCGACAATTCCTCATTCAGTTCCATCATCTCCATCAAAAATTCCGGGGGCAGGCTGTATTTTTCCTCCTCTTCCAGCTGTTCTTTCAGTTGCAGTACATATTTAATGGTTTCATCCGGGTTCTTTAAAACTTTCAGGGCTTTATTGAGTTGGGATGATATTTCAAGGGCCTGTTCCTGTTCATACTCAGTTCCCTGTGCAAAAAAATCGGGATGGTATTTTTTCTGCAGTTCAAAATATTTTTGGGCCAGTTTGCCGGTATCAATTTTAATGGAGACAGGGAGTTCAAATAATTCAAAATAATTCATGGTGCAAATGTAGTTTGTTTTTACTTTTTTGTCTTGATACAATTCTTCGACTCCGCTCAGAAGTAACAAAAAAAATCAAGGCAGGAAGGATTACAGCCCCTTCCTGCCGCACAACTTTACTCAACAGTTGTGCTACTGTAGCTTCAGCATCAGTTCTTTACTGTTAAACTAGAGGCAGTAAGCCAAATAGCCGGAATATTCTGAGGCTTACAAAAAGCATGAAGTGTTTAATTCTAAGAATAGAATTACAAATGTAGAAGCTACAGTAGTACAAAAGCCAAATCAGGGAACCATCCGACAAAGGGGATGTAATCCTTTGTCGGGCTCTTTTTTTGTTTCTTTTTTGGAGAAGCAAAAAAGAAAATATAAAAATGATGCAGATTGTATATAAAAACAACATTATTTTCATGAGTACCTATAATTCCATTTAAAATCTAAAATGTAAATTGCTCCTTTAAATAAACGATTAATGCTAAGGATTGGACTTATACGGGAAGGAAAAATACCCCATGACAACCGCGTTGCACTTACCCCGGCACAATGCAAATGGCTACAAAAAAATTTTGACGATGTGCAGGTGGTTGCTCAACATTCAGCCATACGATGTTATACCGACCAGGAATATGAAAGGGCAGGGGTGGAAGTCAGGGAAGACATCAGCGATTGCAATCTTTTGCTGGGCATCAAGGAAGTGCCTGTTGATATGCTGCTGGACGGAAAGTCCTACATGTTCTTTTCGCACACCAAAAAAATGCAGCCAGCCAACCGGCAGTTGTTTAAAACCATACTGGATAAAAAGATCACCCTCATCGATTATGAATGCCTGGAACACGAAGACGGTACCCGGATAATCGGTTTTGGTTTTTTTGCCGGCATTGTG
>CAZBIK010000387.1:0-3019 GCA_964491955.1 uncultured Ferruginibacter sp. | reverse complement strand
CTGAATAAAGTGCCTTACGAATTATATATGTATGAAGGAGCCAATCATGCTTTTCACAATGACACAGCGCCGGCCCGGTACAATGAAACTGCAGCAAAACTGGCCTGGCAAAGAACGATCGATTTCTTTAAGCAGCATGTAAAATAACCTGGCCAGTTATTGTAGGTATTGTATAAAACTGTTGATGGGATTTTGTGTGCATAAAAAACCGGGAAGCTTTTATTGCTTCCCGGTTTTATTCATTATCTCTCTTTAATTCGCCTTGATCACTTCATACCAGATCTCACCATTTTCAACTACAACAGGTTTGTATTGAGCACCATCAATGGTATAATAGGTTTCCCCATCCACTACAACGGTCTCGTATCCTTCCGGTAAACTTTCTACGATGGCACCTTCTGGTGGAGATACCACGTAATAGTTACTTCCCCTTTGATCATAGAATGTACCATTGTAATAATAGTATGGATAGTCGCGTACATAAATGCGGCTGTAACCTACCGGCAGTACATTGATAAAAATTCCAACCGGGGGCGCTATAACCGTAAACAGGTTATTGTATGGGCGGTAGAATACGCCATCCCAATACCGGTAACCAAATCCGCCAAAATTGATATTGATATAAGTTGATGGCAGGGTTGAAAAATAACTGTTGCGCATCGGCAGGTAATTATACCTCCATCCCGGGTTATACGGGCTGTACACCGGCCTTCTGTCGTACCTGTAAACCGGGCGATGGCCTGGCCTGTCCCTGGTGTACATATTGCGGCGGTAATTATTATTTCCACGTCTTCCTATATCATCATTGCCCCTGTTATTGTATCCACCCCTGTTGATGCCGGGTGAATTGTTGTTCCTGTTCCGGTTATTGCTCATATTTCCGCGATCATCATTACGGTTCCGGTTATTGTTACGGGCAATGTCGTTGTTCCTGTTGCCGTTTGGTGTCCGGTTCATATTTCCGGGATTATTATTGCGGTTACGGTTATTGTCCCGTGCAATGTCATTGTTCCTGTTGCCGTTTGGTGACCGGTTCATATTACCCTGGTCATTGTTGCGGTTCCTGTTATTGTTTCGGGCAATTTCGTTGTTCCTGTTGCTGTTTGGCGCCCGGTTCACATTACCCGGGTTATCATTCCGGTTGCGCTCAAATCGCTGGCCCTGCCCGGGCTGGCTTCTCACTGTACCTTGCCTGTTGCCGCCTTCACGTACATTGCCGTTTCTTTCTCTGCCCCGCCGGTTTTCCTGGGCACTAGCTGAACTGGCAATTAGCCCGCTTAGCATGAACAGCACGACCAGGGCAGTTAAATACCGCCTGGTAAAATAGCTGGTTTTTCTTCGGTAGTTTGTTTTCATGATGTTTTTTTTAAGTGTAAAATTTTTGCATAAATGTCATACAGTTTGACACTGTATTAATGCAATAATTTAACCACAATACATGCTTTCACAGAATTATAACGTTTCTGTGAAAAAGTTTAACAATACCCCGGTAAATGATCAGGTAATGGCCTGAAATAACAGCGATCAAAAAAGAGGAATTGCTTACTTCAGCCGGTTATCCGAAATGTTATATATTCGGTAAATAATTCCACTCAAAATAATTTTATGAAACAGATATTAACGGTTTTATTCATTGCCTGCCTGTTACACGCCGGTAACAGTATTGGGCAAACCAGGGATTCGCTGATGGTTGCTGCCATCATTAAAGAAGCTACAGAAAATTCCAACCTGAAGAAACTGGCACACGAGTTAATCGATGGTATCGGGCCCAGGCTGGTTGGTTCACCAAAAATGCAGCAGGCAAACGACTGGGCAGTTTCCAGGTACAACAGCTGGAACATAACTGCCCGCAATGAAAAGTGGGGCGAATGGCGTGGATGGGACCGTGGCATCACCCATATTGATATGGTACAACCCTGGGTAAGATCACTGGAAGGCATGCAATTGGCATGGAGCCCGAACACCGGCGGGAAAACAATTACAGCAGGACTCATTATCATTCCTGAAGTGAAGGATTCAGCTGCTTTTGTTCAATGGCTTCCCAATGTAAAGGGCAAATTTGTAATGATATCCATGATGCAGCCAACCGGCAGGCCCGATTATAACTGGAAAGAATTCGGGACCGAAACCTCATTTGAAAAAATGAAAAAAGAACGCACCGAACTGACCAATGCCTGGCGCAAGCGCATCAGCAATACCGGTATGAGCAATAAGAATTTTGCACTGGCGCTTGAAAAGGCCGGGGCCGCAGGGATTGTTGCCTGCAACTGGTCCTCAGGCTTTGGGGTGAATAAGATCTTCAGTGCCAATACCACCAGGATACCAACCATAGATATCGCACTGGAGGATTATGGTTTATTGTACCGCCTTGTAGAATCGGGTAAAGACCCGCGCATCAGTGTAAGGGCCGATTCAAAAGAAACCGGCATGGTGCCCACATACAATACCATTGCCGAGATCAAAGGAAATGAAAAACCGGATGAATATGTAATGATGTCTGCCCATTTCGATTCCTGGGATGGAGCCACCGGTGCAACAGACAACGGAACAGGCACACTTGTGATGATGGAAGCCATGCGTATCCTGAAACTGGTTTATCCCAATCCAAAACGTACCATCCTGGTTGGCCATTGGGGAAGTGAAGAACAGGGGCTGAACGGATCGAGGGCGTATGTGGAAGATCATCCGGATGTGATCAAAAATATGCAGGCACTGTTTAACCAGGATAACGGTACCGGCAGGGTGGTTACCATTGGCGGTGCAGGATTTTTACATTCCTATGATTTTATGGGCCGCTGGTTATCCAAAGTACCGGCAGGGTATAAACGCGATCTCGAAACCCGGTTTCCGGGTTCCCCGGCCGGCGGAGGGTCGGATAATGCTTCCTTTGTTGCAGCCGGTGTTCCGGCTTTCAGTTTAAGCAGCAACAGCTGGTTATACGGCAGCTATACTGGACACACCAAAAGGAATCCTATGATAAGATCTGTTTTGGTTAATTTACAAACAATGCACACCTAAC
>CAZBIK010000386.1:0-3028 GCA_964491955.1 uncultured Ferruginibacter sp. | reverse complement strand
TGCAGTTTGCATAGTTGCTTATTTCAATAATATGTTCAACTATGATTTTGACAGCAGGTATTTTTTCCAGTTCACGCTTCGCCGTGATGGCTTGGGAAGTTTGCCTGAAGAGAACCGGTACGGTAATTTCTTTGGCGGATCATTGGGCTGGAGGATCAGTGAAGAGAAATGGTGGAAACAAACCGGCCTGAACAGGTTTATTGATGAATTGAAATTAAGGGGAAGCTATGCTGAAGTAGGTAATGCACCAAACGGATTTTTTCCATATTTAAGCACATATGGGGCTGCCCCTTATGGCGGTGTTTCCGGGCTTGCAGCAAATGTTTCAGGCAATACTTCCATTCTTTGGGAAACAGCCAAAAAGATCAACTATGGTTTTGATATGGCCTTTTGGAATAACCGGGTTAATTTATCTGTTGATATATTCAAGAACAAGAATGATAATTTATTATTCGATGCGCCACAACCACCATCTTTGGGAATTCCAGGTAACATAATCACCAAAAATATTGGTGAAATGGAAAATAAAGGTGTTGAAGTTGAGTTGGGTATATTGCTGGTTAAAGGCAGGGCATTTACCTGGAGGACCGATATGAACTTCACTTCTGCCAAGAATAAAGTTTTGGCACTGGCAGAAGGACAAACAGAAGTAACGGTGGCAGGCCCAAACAATGGCACGTTTAACATACATCGATTAAACAACCCCGTGAATGCCTATTACGGTTATAGCTATGCAGGTGTTAATTCAGCAAACGGAAACCCCATGTGGTATAAGAAAGATGGCAGCATGGTTCAGTATAATAATGTACCCGGTGCTGCGGCAGGTTACTATTTTGCCATCAACAAAGATGATCCGAATCTGGGCGTAGCAACAACATTGGGCGAGCGTTATATAGTTGGTTCTCCTTTGCCAACCTGGTATGGAGGTTTTTCAAATACATTCAGCTATAACCAGTTTACCCTGGATGTGTTTTTCCGGTACAGCGGCGGCAATTATGTATATAACTTAAGCAGGCAGGAAGTGTGGAACAGCCAGGGATTTGTAAATAATGGTATTGAAATTTTAAACAGGTGGAAAACCCCGGGCCAGGTAACTGATGTTCCCAAATTATATTATGGACGGGATAACCAGGTTAACCTGAATGGACAGTTGAATACCAGGTTCCTTGAAAAAGGAGACTTCCTGCGTTTGCAGAACCTCGTTATCTCCTATAATGTAGACAGCAAAAGACTTGAAACAGCCACAAACGGCATTGTTAAAACCATGCGCTGGTATGTACAGGGACAGAATTTATTTGTATGGACCAAGTACAAAGGAATAGATCCGGAAAATACGCTGGAGACCGGTATTGATAATGCTTCAGTACCACAGTTAAGGTCATTTACTTTCGGATTAAATGTCGGGTTCTAAAAATACAGGTTATTAAAAATCTTAAAATAAATCAGTTATGAATAAATTAATATCAGGATCATTTTTGGCAGCGTTTATGCTGTTGCTGAATGCTTCCTGCAAAAAAGTATTGGATATCGGCCCTTACAATTCACTTACCGATGTTACTTCTTTTACAACTCCCGACAGGGTTGAGTCGGCTGTAAATGGTGTTTATGATGCTGCACAAAGCGGATTTTATGCAGGTGGTGTAATTCGCGGATTTCCTTTTGGTGCAGCCAGTATTGAGCAGGGTGATATGCGGGGAGAAGACATGCTGACCTTCGTTACTTTTTACGCGATCACTTATGAAGCAACTTATAATCCCACAACTGCGAATAATGTATTTATGTTTGAAACACTGTATTCACTGATCAATAAGGCAAACCTTACAATAGATGGTGTTGCCGGTGCAGTGTCGAAAGGTATCATCAGCAGTACATTGGGTAATGTGTATATCGGGGAATGCCGCCTGTTGAGGGCCATGGCGCATCATGAATTGTTGCTTCATTTTTCACGTCCTTACCGTGACGGCAACGGAAGCCAGATGGGTATTATTTACCGGGATTTTGCCATAAACAGTGATGCTACCATTGCTGCAGCGACTGCTCAAACAAGAACAAGCGTTGCTGATGGATATACCAAATTACTGGCCGACCTGGATTTTGCAGAAGCTAATTTACCGGTTACCACTGCAGCAGCGCCAGTTCCTGTTAATGTGGCTGCAAACAAATCTTTCCGCGCAACAAGGGCTGCTGCCATTGCATTAAAAATGCGGGCAAGGCTGCACATGGGCGATTGGCCCAATGTAATTGTTGAAGGCAATAAACTGGTACCTGCATCACCATCCATGACAGCTTATCCAGGCTTTACAAGCCCTATTGGCGGCTGGAAACTGGAAGTTTCTCCTGCAACTCCCTTTACAACCGGTGGATGGCAGGGCAATGAAACGATCTTCTCCATGCGCAATGCATCAACAGATAATCCTGGCTTAAATGGAGCATTGGCCAATATGCATGCCAATACCACCATTGGCGGAAGGGGTGTTATCAGGGTTAGCCCGATCGTTTATAATCTACCTGAATTTCTTTGTAATGACAGCAGGAGAAATTTAATGGGCCAGATCGGTACAGGAGCTACTGCCAATTATGTTACCACCAAATATATTGATGCTACAACAAGCACCGACCCAGCACCACTGATCCGTTATGCAGAAGTATTACTTACACTGGCAGAAGCAGAAGGAAGACAAAACGGTGTTACCACCAGGGCGCTTCAATTATTGAATGAAGTGAGGAACAGGGCCCTGCCCGGAGGACCAGGTACATTCACTACACCACCGGCCTTAACATACACCGCTGCAAGTTTTGCCAATGCCAATGCCTTTGTAGCCGCAGTTTTAAAAGAGCGGAGGATCGAGTTTATTGCTGAAGGCAAGCGCTGGGGAGATATTCACCGCAATGCAACAGACGCGAACTTTACCACAGGTGGTATTCCTGCAAAAATCGGAATTGGCGCTTCAGTTTTATCCATGTATAGCTGTGGTGCAGGAAGTGCTCCTTATACGACTGCAGTTGGCGCATACCCTTACAGTGATTA
>CAZBIK010000385.1:0-3037 GCA_964491955.1 uncultured Ferruginibacter sp. | reverse complement strand
TAGGTCATATGATCTATTAGCACTACACCAAATTACCAATTCCCAATTACTAATTCCTGATTACTTAAAACTACCTGCTTATATTTGAACCATGATAACAGACCTCCGCTCAGATACCTTTACCAAACCCACACCAGCTATGCTGGAAGCCATGTTCAAAGCCCCGGTCGGGGATGATGTTTTTGGGGAAGACCCTTCCGTGAATAAGCTGGAAGCCATGGCTGCATCTATGTTTGGGATGGAATCTGCACTTTTTTGTCCGAGTGGCACCATGACCAACCAAATAGCCATAAAATGCCATACCCAACCAGGAGATGAGGTCATCTGCGATAGACAAAGCCACGTTTATATTTATGAAGGTGGTGGTATTGCTTTTAACAGCGGATGCCAGGTGAAGGCTTTGGAAGGTGACCGGGGAAGGATCACGTCAAACCAGGTAATGGAATCCATTAATCCTGACGATGTACACAAAGCCAGGACAAGCCTGGTTAGCCTTGAAAATACTTCCAACCGGGGAGGTGGAAGCTGTTATGATTTTGCTGAATTTCAATTAATTAAAGAAATTTGTTTAACCAATAAATTAAGTCTTCATTTAGATGGTGCCAGGCTTTGGAATGCACTTGTTGCCAACCAGGAATCTCCAAAACAATATGGTAAGCTGTTTGACAGTATTTCTATTTGCCTGAGTAAAGGGCTGGGTGCGCCGGTAGGCAGTTTATTGTTGGGTAAAACGGGTTTTATTAAACAGGCCAGGCGTGTTCGTAAGGTTTTTGGAGGTGGCATGCGGCAGGCCGGGTATTTGGCAGCTGCCGGTATTTATGCACTGGAAAATAACATTGAACGTTTGGCCCAGGACCATTTGTATGCCAAAGAAATAGCTGCGGCATTGTCCGGTAAAGATTTTATCGGTAAAATAATGCCTGTTGAGACCAATATCATCATATTTGAAGTGAAAGACGGATATACACCCAAATCCTTTTGTGAAAGCCTGGCACAGCATGATATTTTATGCCTATCCATTTCAGCCACCCAGGTCAGGATGGTTACCCATCTTGATATAACCAGGGAAATGCTCAATAAAATGTTAAAGGTTATTGAAGCCCTCTAATGGTGAAATAAATGACTGATAGCAGCGTTAACAACAAAATTATCCGGGTATGAGAATACTTTCCACTGTTTATTTAATGATGGCCATCTTCCTTTTAGGATCCTGTCAGAAGGAAACCAGCATTGATAATGGAAACGGCAGCGGGACTGCCAATGTAAATTTTATTTTTAAGTTTGATTCTACCCAGGCCAGGTTAAACGCGATCGGGCAACCGGCTCCCATGCCTGCAGGCAATGCCGGCCAATCGCCAAGGTTCAATACCATGAGTGCGCATTATGTGGAAATGACGCCTTCTCCATTTACTCCATTGGGTGCAGGGGCCATTTTATACAGGGCCCCCGAAGTTACCACGGGTGGATCAACAGCCATAGATTTTTCGAGGTCAAAATTTGCCGGCAATAACCAGGTGTTTTTAAGTGTGCCGGTAAAAAGTTTTGCCGCCGGTACCTATACCTGGTTAAGGGTCTCTTTAGCTTACCAGAATTATAATGTGTACATGAATACGCTGGGACAGACCATCGATGCAACGGTTGCTTCATTCATTGGCTTTAACACATACCTAAACAGTTATAAAGTAAAGGATTCAACAGTCGTAGTAAATGCGAATAAACTGCAGGGTTATTGGGCTGTGGAAGGGAACATACTGGGCTTTGGGTTTTTAAGTTCGGGCCAGGCGCCACCAGGTGCCACCACGGTTCCCAATCCTTTATTTGCTTCATCACCGATACCTGCCGGCTCCTGCCTGGTTACGGCCCAATTTGTTTCCCCGCTTGTTGTAACCGGCAATGAAACCAGCGATATTAATATCATTGTTTCCCTCTCTACCAATAAAAGTTTTGAGTGGATAGATATTGATAATAACGGAACCTATGATCCCAATAACGGCGACCAGGTTATCGATATGGGCATCCGGGGAATGATACCGTATAAACAATAAAATAAAATTCACATTTTTAAAAAAACGTCGGGTCCGGGGCCCGACGTTTTTTGTTGTACATGCTATATCTTCGTAACAGCCGGCACCAATATAAAATTACTGATCCGGTATCTATTGGATGCAATGGTACAACAACGTTTAAATCATAATTATGTTTCCAAAAACTGATCCCACTACTACCCCATCCTGGCAGGCATTACAACAACACAGGCAATTGTTTGAGCAGGTACAGATGAGAGACCTTTTTTTTAATGACCCGGAACGGTTCAACAGGTTCTCCATTCAAATGGATTCCCTGCTTTTTGATTATTCTAAAAATATCATCACTGAAAATACCCTGGAGATCTTACTGGAACTGGCGCATGATTGCCGGTTAAAAGAAGCCATGGAAGCCATGTTCACCGGCGAAAAGATCAATGAAACAGAAAACCGTGCCGTACTGCATACTGCGTTAAGGAATTTTAGTGATGCGCCTGTATTCACAGATGGCATTGATGTAATGCCTGCCATTAAAATTGTACAGCAGCAAATGCAACGATTTTGTGCTGCCGTGCATACCGGTGAATGGAAGGGCTATACCGGGAAGAAAATAAAATACATTGTAAACATTGGCATTGGCGGCAGCGACCTTGGGCCTGTAATGGTAACCGAGGCTTTAAAACCTTACTGGATCAGCGGCATCGAAACTTATTTTATCAGCAATGTGGATGGTACACATGTTACCGAAATACTTAAGAAAGTAAGGGCTGAAGAAACCCTTTTTTTGATTGCCAGCAAAACCTTTACCACGCAGGAAACTATGACCAATGCACATACTGCCAGGCAATGGTTTTTAAACCAGGCTGTTGATGAAATCCATATAACCAAACACTTTGCAGCATTAAGTACCAACGAAAAGGAAGTGATCCGGTTCGGTATCGACCCCAAAAACATGTTCGTTTTCTGGGACTGGGTTGGTGGCCGATACAGTTTATGGAGTGCCATCGGTTTGT
>CAZBIK010000384.1:0-3050 GCA_964491955.1 uncultured Ferruginibacter sp. | reverse complement strand
AAAAAGCCAATTGTAATTACAGCGGGTATCATTTTTCAAACCTGGCGGATTGGGTCATGGGGGGGGCGGTAAGTGTATATAAAAAATAGTTCAGGTCGTTTTTTTCGGTATTGGTTACAGCGATCCTGTTTGCCAGTAATGGGTCCAGTGTAGGCTGCGTGGTAATGATACCGGTACGGTAATGATCAATGGCAGCACCGATCGAATAAAACCTGCCATCATGCGAATAGGGGAAGGTGAGCATGACATTGCGGAGGCTGGGTACTTTAAATTTCAATGAATCATTTCTGTCATTTGTTATGCGCATTCTTCCATAATCATTTAAGAAAGGATTTACAGCAAGCCCGGTATTCCGAAAGCTGTTATCGGTAAAGAGGGGTTCTTTGTGGCAGGTTTCGCATTTGGCTTTAAATAAATTATAGCCATTCTGTTCGCTCGCCGTAAAGCTGGATTCGCCCCGTTGTACTTTATCGTATTTTGAATTGGAAGAAATAATGGAACCCATGAATTGAGCCAGTGCCTTTAACATCCGCTGGCTGGTAATATCGGTATTGCCGAATGCATTTTTAAAAAGTGTTGGATATTCAGTATCAGCACGCAACTTGTTCAACACATTGTCGATGGTTTCGGCCATTTCATTTTGTGCGGTTATGGGTGCCAGTGGCTGCACTTCAATGTGATTGATGCCGCCGTCCCAATGCATCTTTGTCATCCAGGCCAGGTTAAACAGTCCGGGTGCGTTTCGGGTGGTAAAGGAATTGTCAAAACCATGGCTGAAATCGTGATCGTATGTGGCAAATGCTGCAAACTGCTGGTGGCAGCTGGCGCAGGGAAAATTACCGTCTTTACTCAGTTTTCCGTCATAAAATAATTTTTTTCCCAGCTGAAATCCTTCTTCAGTCAAGGGGTTGTTGGCAAAAATATCCGAAGGGGGCGCCGGCCAACCGGCCGGAATGGCAAGATCTATATAAGTCGGGTTGTGCGGTTCATCAGCCAGCACATCATTTTTTTTACAGGCACTGATAAAAATGGCAGAGATCAATACCAGCAAACCAAAAAATATAATCACCCTTGTTTTCAAACTTAATAATTTTTTATTTCGGTTATAGTGAACATACCTGCATAATTATCTGAAATGCTTTTTGCCAATGCCCCAGGTGTGGTTACTACTGGGTGGTCGGCAATTTTTAAATTGAAGGCCCCCTGCCACCATTTATCAAGATCTGCGTCTATAAATATTTCACTGGTCTTTCCTTCCCGCACTTCAATGAGTGCCAAAGGGTTGGAAATAACAAACCCGAAGTTCTTTAAAACGCTGTTCGTTCCTGAAAACCCGCCAATATGATATTCCACTTTATTGTTAACAACAGTTGATTGGGGCGATACGCCTTCCATCTTGGCCATGATATAACCGCTGTTCCATGTCCAGAACATATCATTTAACGGGTCAAGCGCCCCGGTTTGTGCGCCGCTTACATTACGGGTACTGTCAACCCCCAATAAAAAAGAAAGGGCGTGGTAGGTATCTGCCGGCGCTTCAAAACTGAAACTTAGAGATGCCGGGTTGCTTTCATCAATTAAATAATAACGGCCATTAAAGCTGTTTGCCGGCGTGTGGGAAACTTGCACATTACTCAGGTAATATTTAAACTTTGAGACCGTGTACTGTTCGCCAAAACTATTTGTATAATTCCCTGTATTCAATAAAATAGGATTTCCTTTAACTGTATTTCTAAGGGTTATTTTTACGGTACCCGTTACCGTATCCGGGGAAACAGATTTTTGACATGAAATAAAAACCCAGCTTACAAAACAACAAACAAACATGTTGCAGATCTTCATCATAAAATGACTTTTTTTCGGTTTGTTTTAATTTCAGCAGCAATTTTTTTGGTCTCCAGTCTTTTTTCTTTTGCTGCCTTTGATGGTTTTGTAGCTTTTCGTGTTTTGGGTACGATCAGTGCTTTATTAACCAGCAGACCCATTTTCTTGATTACCTGCTGCTTATTGCCCAGTTGTGTTCTTTCTGTTTGGCTTTTTACCAGCAAAAATCCTTCCGGGTTTATTTTTTTAATAAGTTTTTCTGTAAGTAGTTTTTTTTGCTCCTCGGTAACCAATGCAGATGATCCGATATGCCAGTATCCCTGTACCATGGTCTCCAGTTTATTCACATTTTGACCACCTTTTCCACCACTACGGGCAGTTTTAAACCGGATCTCTTCAGTTATATTCAACATCATGTCAAATTTAGGTATAAAATGTACGATTTTGCACCGGATTACGTTTAAATTGAGTCTAATATTTCTATAAGAACTAATTTTTGCAGATTTTTGTATGAAACCAATTGAAGCAGATGATTAAAGGTATTTATCATTCATTGACCGAACGGAAGGAGCAGCATAAGAAATCATTTGCCGTATTGATCGACCCGGATAAGGTAAACAACAGCAATCTTAAACCTTTGATCGAGCTTGCTGTAGCTGCCCGGGTGGATTATTTCCTGGTGGGCGGCAGCCTGGTCATTTCAAATTATCTGGATGAATGTGTACAACTGATCAAACGCAGCTGTAATATCCCGGTGATCCTTTTTCCCGGAAGCCCGAACCAGGTTAGCAAATATGCAGATGCATTATTATACCTTTCTCTCATCAGCGGCCGAAATGCAGATATGCTCATTGGCCAGCACGTCATTTCTGCCCCGGTTGTAAAGCAAAGCGGCCTGGAGATATTATCCACCGGGTATATGGTAGTAGATGGCGGAGCGCCAACAACCGTATCTTATATTTCCAATGCAACCCCCCTTCCGGCTGATAAAAGCGAGATCGCCATGTGTACTGCTATGGCCGGCGAAATGCTGGGTATGAAATTGATGTATATGGATGCGGGCAGCGGTGCAAAGCGGGACATCAGTGAAGAAATGAAAAAAAAAGTGGCTGGTGTAATTTAAGTCCCGCTCATTACCGGAGGCGGTATCATTAAACCGGAAAATAGCTAACCCAATTGTAAAGCCGGTGTCGATGTGAGCGAGTTTGGAGATGCGCATTGAAATA
>CAZBIK010000383.1:0-3067 GCA_964491955.1 uncultured Ferruginibacter sp. | reverse complement strand
AAGGGAAATGCCGGTGAGTAACGGTTACCAGGAATCCCAAATCATCAGGCAGGTAATGCAAAATACTATTCCCATCATTGCCATAAGTGCCAACCGAGATGCACGTGAAATGAAAAAATGCCGGCATCTTGGTATGAATGCATACATAGTAAAACCAATTGATGAAGTCATACTTTTAAAGACCATGTACAACCTGGCATTTGGATACCAACCGGTATTGTCAATACCGGTCATTGCAAAGAAGCCAGGTTTGCCGGATAGTGATGAAAAAGTCTGTAACCTGGATTACCTGTCCGGCACTACCAGGGGAAACAAAAAGATGATTCACAATATCCTTTCCGTATTTTTTAAAGAAACCGGTAAAGAATTATTCACATTGAAAGATGCCATTGCCAATACGGATTATTCAGTCATCAGTGATATTTCCCATAAAATAAGATCTGCTTTTGCCATCCTCGGCATTTCCGAGCTTGAACCCGTTTTTAAGGAAATGGAAGACCTGAGCAGCCATACATCCGGCATTGTTAAAATTGCCCATTTAAACCACAGGGTGAACACAGTTTTTAAACAGGCCAGGGAAGAAATGAAAGATGCTTACTAAAATTCAAATACATTTTTAAGGTTGAACCTGCTGACAAGCCGGTTCTTTTTTTTTAGAACAACCGGGTTTGCATTTGAATACGCCGGTAAAAAATATTCCTTTACCGATAAGGCCATCAAGATTTAATAAGAAATGACTATCGGATTAAATCAACCTTTAACTTGAACCACATAGGAACATAGGTACATAGGTATACACATAGAGAAAAACTTTACCAGGTAAAATTCTATGTGTTTATCTAATGTTTTCTATGTGCCTATGTGGTTCAAAAAAGCCAGTGGTTGAGTTCCCATGATTGTCTAATAATAAAAAAACCCCCGGATAAACCGGGGGCCATTTTTTATAAAGAGCTGAATGATTAATAATTCCTCAATGTCATTTCCACTCTCCTGTTCTTCGCTTTACCAGCTGCAGTATTGTTATCTGCTACGGGCCTGCTCTCTCCATATCCTGCTGATGAAAGCCTGGTTTCATCAATACCCTTGCTCACAAAGAATGCCCTAACTGAAGCAGCCCTTTGTTCTGATAAGGTTTGGTTATACTCATCATTACCTACAAAATCAGTATGACCATCGATCTGTAATTTGAAAGAAGGATTATCTTTCAAAATAGAGACCACATCATTCAATTTCGGGAATGACTTAGCCAATAATGTTGATTTGGCGGTTTCGAAGAAAATATTCTGTGCGGCAATTTTTACACGCTTGATGATCTCTTCGCTGATGATCGGACAACCAAAGTTTGATGCCGGACCTTTTTCATTGATACACTTGTCTTCTTCATCGTTAACACCATCACCATCGGTATCCGGGATCGGACAACCCTGGTAACGGGCTAAACCCGGAACGGTTGGACACTTATCGGTTTCATCATTGATCCCGTCATTATCTGTATCCGGTACGGGGCAACCCTGGTAACGGAGAACACCTGGTACATCAGGACATTTGTCATCAATATCTGCAATGCCGTCTCCATCCCTGTCGGGACAGCCGCCTAAAGATGCCAAACCATACACATCCGGGCACCTGTCATTGATATCCAGAACACCATCTTTATCCCTGTCTGCTGCAACCGGGATCGGTGGTGTTGGTGGAGGTGGGATTGCACGGCCTGCTCCAACTTTTAAAGCAATACCTGCCCTGATCGTGGTCAGATTCCAGGTTTCAATTTCACGTGGGTTTTGACCAAAATAAGGATGATAGGAAACGAATGGAGAAATAACAAATTTGGTTTTGCTTGATGATGAACCCATCATGATATCATATCCCATTCCAACCTGTCCGGAGATCACCGCTTTTTTTACATTACTGAGTTCACCTTCCACATCAGGCTTTGGTGCCTGGTTGGGGAAAGCCGGGTTAATGCCTTCCTTGTATGTGAATGACTTTTCTGTATTATAAGCCATACGCGGACCGGCATATATATAAAAACCATTTTTGAATGGTGCCAGTAACAAACTTGGCTCCAGGGTAACATAACTGAGGTTCGTTGACAGGTCGGCCGGGCAGTTACACGCAGTAGTTACCTGCTCAAATTTTCCCCTGCGGCTGTCATATCCACCCTGTACCATAAATCCTAAAACAGAATTGGCCGGGCGGTATTGTACAAGTCCTCCTGCATAATAACCAATACCTCTTCCTTTATGAAAGGTTGCAGGCGGAGTAAATTCGGAACTCAGTTGCCTGGTACTTCCGTCAAAGAAGTTAACATTGGCAGCTCCTACAGCACCGAAATACCAGGATGGCTTTGCATACTGTGTTGCCTGTGCCTGTACCTGTGTTTGAATTCCTGTAATGATAAAAGCGCTAACCAAAAGGCTTTTTACCAGCAGGCTGAAAGTGGACCCCGAATTGCGTGATCCCTTTTTAAAATTATTTTTAAATTTCATAATTATTTTTTGATTTAAGGCTTATTGATAATGTTTGTATGTGTCAGAACTATTGCACCATTCCTGGCCAGCATTCGGCCTACGGCTGTAGCATAAGAGTTCATGGTAATTGATGTTAAGGCCAGGATATTTCCCTGGAATGAAGTATAATCCCCAATGGTAGCTGAACTTCCTGTTTGCCAGTACACGTTCTTGGCCTGGGCACCACCGGTAAGAATTACACTGCCTCCGGCACCACCTACCGTGGTAAATCCGGCTGCTATCTGGAATATCCAGAAAGCATTTGGGTTGCCCTGTGCATCAAGTGTAAGATTACCATTACCTATTGCAAGTGTAGAAGTTGATTTATAAATACCCGGTGCAAGTGTTAAACCACCCAGGTCGCCTGAAACGGTTACCGGTGCAGGAGAAACGGCTGCTTCAGCAGCAAGATATGCATTGGTAAGATCAGTTTTAGCCTGCAATAACATCGCTGGTGTTCCCGGAGGTGCAATGTCATCTGATGCATAGATCGCACCATTTACTATGGTTGCCGGGGGAAAACCGGTAACGGAAGAACGCACACCCGGATAGATACC
>CAZBIK010000382.1:0-3072 GCA_964491955.1 uncultured Ferruginibacter sp. | reverse complement strand
ACTGGTTGGCGCAGTTGCCGGTCTTTTTACTTCTTCGGGTGTTAATGGCTGGTATGCCCTTGCCAATAAGCCCTGGTTCAACCCGCCCAACTGGATCTTCGCACCAATGTGGACACTGCTTTATATTTTAATGGGCATTGCCTTTTTCCTGGTGTGGAGATCATCCGCTGATAAAAATATAAAACAAACAGCTATGATCCTGTTTTCAATACAACTGGCCATCAACTTCTTCTGGTCATTTATCTTTTTTAAACTGCAGCAACCGGGCTGGGCCTTTGCCGAGATCATATTGATGTGGGTGATGATCCTGCTCACGATCATTTGGTTTGGAAAAATATCTGCTGCGGCTGCATGGCTGATGGTACCATATATCTGCTGGGTCAGTTTTGCTTCGGTATTGAATTACAGCATCTGGAAACTGAATTGATCTGCGTTATTACAGGCGGATTTAAAAAATTAAAACTTCATTTTGTACCTGAACAACGGATCAGCTATCAATTGTTCTTTAAAAGATTCAGACCAGGTTTCCAGCAATCTTACTTCATGGGGTGCCAGGTTGTTGCAGAAAACGGCCGATTCCATGCGGGTTCCGTCCTTGAGGGTAAAATAAAAAACCAGGGTAAATGCATATGAAGTGCTTCCGGATTTGGTTCCATAATGCTTAAACCGCTGTTGGAAATTTTTGTTTTCCATCGGGTATTCCACCAATTCACCGATAGTAAAGAAAGCATCCTCATCCAGTACCTGCCTTTTGTTCAAAGCCTGTGCGATCTGTACATATTCTTTGGTGGTGGATGATGGCAGTTTATCACTCCACATTTTTTGCAGGGCGGGGCTGAACTGGCCGGCATTGAAACCGGCTTTAAAATCCGGGTCAGTTTTAAGTTCAAGGTGATTGTAATACGCCTCCATACTGTATTTCTTATCGGAATATTTACTGACCTCTTTTACCAGTTTTGCTTCCGTTGATTTTTTGGGTACCTGGTAAATGAACATGGAACCTGCAAATGGATAAATGGCAGTATGCTGTTTCAGATCGAACAGGGTAATATTATCTTTTACATTGTCAAATCCCAACAGGTCCATGAGGAAATCTGCATTGGCATTGCAACTGAACATCATCATGCCGCGGGCAACATCTACCAGTTTTACGGCCCCGTTCTTAATTTCGTTGTGCGAACCGGCATAGGCCAGCCAGGCTTTCTGGGCCATACTGTCTATTTCAGGGATATAATATTTTTCCAGTTCTTCCAGGTTTACATAGGCATTCTCATTGATCATTTCATGAGTCGACTGCTGTGCAAACTCGATGGCAACCAGCAGCTTTACGGTACCGGTCAGCGGCATTAATCTGTTCTCCTCCAGCCTGGCAATTATGCTGTCGTTGCGGGTAATATACACCGATGCCCTGGCCCTGTTTGCATTGATGAAATTATAAAAGGAATCGGCAAGGGCGGGTTGTAACTGGGCGCCGGCATCATGCCAGGCCATACAAACAAACCCGGATATGAGTACAGCATGTTTTACACGAAGCAACAGGGTATTTGTCATGGCTTTTGATTTATGCAGCAACAAATAAATATCAAATACTTTAAAATTTATTCTTCCACATCATACTCTCCACCGGTTTGTTGATCTGGCCGCTGTACTTGGCATTTTTCTTTTCATTATACTTCACTTCAATTTCCCCGTCAACCGGGAAATAGATCAGCTGCCCGATCGGCATGCCTGCATAAACTTTTACCGGTTGTTTTACCGATATCTCCAGTGTCCAGTTGCCGCAAAATCCAACATCACCCTTGCCTGCGGTGGCGTGTATATCAATGCCCAGCCTGCCCGTACTGGATTTGCCTTCCAGGAAAGGGACATGGGCATGGGTTTCGGTGTATTCTTCGGTAACGCCCAGGTAAAATTCGTGCGGGTAAAGAACAATGCCTTCTTCGGGGATCTCAAAATGTTCAATGGTATTGTGCGCTTTGGCATCCAGTTCCTTATTTACATATTTGGCCAGGTGTTTACCCAGGTGCACATCGTAACTGTTGCTTCCCAGGCAGTCGCGGTCGTAGGGTTCAATTTTAATGGTGCCTTTCCCGATTTCTTCTAAAATCCTGGTATCGCTTAAGATCATGGTAATGCGTTAATTGGTTAATTTGTTATTTGGTTTATCAGTTGATTGGTTAATTTGTGTAAAAATACCTGATTCGCAAATATTCAATCAAAAATCTGCAATCTGCAATCTAAAATTGTTATAATGCCTTTGGTTTATCAACAAAATATTAACGCTGCAACAAAGATCGCTGTCTGGCATATCAAAGAAGATGAAGATTTTTTTATGAAGGAAGTGCAGCTGCAAAGGGAGATCAGCCACCGGCATAAACGCCTGCAGCACCTGGCAGGGCGGCTGTTGCTTAAAGAAATGTACCCGGATTTCCCGGTAAAACTGATCCTGATCGCGGAAACCAAAAAACCTTTCCTGGAGAATGAGCCCTTTCATTTTTCCATTTCGCATTGCGGAGATTATGCAGCTGCCATGGTAAGTAAGACCTGCCGGGTGGGCGTGGATGTGGAATTGCTGAATGAAAGGATCGGCCGCATACAACATAAATTCATGTATGCCTTTGAAGTAAAGAAGCTGCATGCCATGTGTAGAATGCCCTTGCACCAAAGCCTGACCTTATACTGGAGTGTAAAGGAATCAGTTTTTAAATGGTGGGGCAGGGGGGAGGTGGATTTTAAAAAAGACATCGTTATCAGATCTATAACCGGGCTGCCGGAACAGGGAACCTTGCATTGTATCTTTAGAAAAGATTTTGAACTGGATGTTCATTATTTGTTTTTCAGCAATAATTACCTGACCTGGGTATTCACTGATCATTGATCCGGCAATTCATCGATCGGGCCGTCCAGCAAAGGGATATCCCCGATGGATGCACCTGCGATCCCTTTTACAGAACCATACATACCGCTGGTTCTGCTCAAAACTTTTTCCAGCTGCTTTTCACTTTCATTCCATATTTTTTCCATCTTGATGCGTTTTTTGGCAATGGCCTTCTACATCGCCATAAAACCTTC
>CAZBIK010000381.1:0-3104 GCA_964491955.1 uncultured Ferruginibacter sp. | reverse complement strand
ATAAAATAGTTTTCATCAGTATCCGGGATATTGTTTATTGCGAAGCCAGTGGCTCCTATACCAATGTATACCTGCATGACGGGGAAAAAATGGTGGCTTCCCGGCTGCTTGGTGATTTTGAAAGCCAGTTATCCGAACATAATTTTTTCCGGATCCATCATCATTTTCTCATCAACCTGAACCGTGTAAAAGAATTTCAGAAACATGACGGAGGTTATGTAATTATGGAAAGCGGAAAACATCTTGAAGTTTCACAACGCAAACGGAAAGATTTTTTAGACGCCATACAGGGCCGGGTGGTTTGAACCACGGATTAAGCTCAAACCGGATACCCCTGCCTGGTCATAGATGAACCGGGGATATTGGCATTTCCACTGGTTGAACAACCTTTTCAAATTTAAAATACCTGCACCGCAGCAGTAAAAAACATCATTTTTCCTAATCCACCAGCTTCGCCCTTTCCTTTGCATTCTTATTTTCGGGGTTCCACACCAATGCCTCGGCATATTGTTTCCGGGCATCTGCTTTTTTATTGGTGCGCCATAAAAAATCACCCTTGTACACATAGGCATCTGCCAGGGTCACGTTGTCTTTTTTCTTTTTTAAGATGGCGATCAGTTTGTCAACCATTACAGCCCCTTTGGCATTGTCGTAAGAGGAATAGAATTTAAGCAGGTTATCCCAGGGGCGTATATTATCCGGGTAAATTTTTACGGCTTCTTCCAGGGCCTTGCGGATGGCAGCCGTATCTTTCGGATCGGCGATCACGGCCTTTGAATTGTACAGGTCGCTCAGGTACTCTTTATCTGTTGCATATAATTTGATGGCCTTATCCAGCATGCTAAGGCAGGCAACACGCTTATTGTTAAGCTGGTAGCTATAACCCTTAACTAAAACAATGGGCCAGAGCAGTACAGCTTCTTTTTGTGCCGAATCAAAAGACAATGCCTTTTCCACATTAAATGAATAGGAAGATGGCTGCAATTTTTTGATATTGGCATCTACAAAGGCCGACCTGCCATACACATTGGCAATTTCTTTTTTGGAAGATAGTAAAGTATCGTAAGTAGATTTATAGATAACGGAATAGTATTTATTTATATCGTCCTGCTTTTTCCTGGCCCAGGCTATTTCTCCTGCCCCGGCATTGGCTTCATAGGCAGCGTTATCTATCCGCAGGGCTTCTTCAAAATATTTCATGGCTTTTACCGTATCCTTTTTTGCAAGGGCGATCTTTCCGGCAATACTGTTGAGTTTTACAAAATCATATTTACCGGATGATTTCCTGGCCGCAGTTTCCAGCTGGTAGGCATTGATGGCTTCCGCGCATGTTTTTTCGGCGACAGCCGGCTGTTTCAGTTTTACATATTGCAGCGATGCTGCTTTGGCATAATCGAAATATTTATTTGAAGCATAATCCTTTCTTTTCAGGTACCAGTTCACCGCTTCAGCATAATTATCCAGCAACTGGTAATTGGAAAGGATATTTCCGCACAGGGTGTAGTAATCTGTTGTATCATCCACATAATAAGGCAATGCCTTTTTATACCAGGTGATGGCATTGACGTATTCTTTCTTATTATTGTAAATAATGCCTTTTTCCCAGAGTGCGGATGAATAATGCGGGAATTGCCTGAGTACATCATCCTGTACCTGTAAGGCCTGATCGTATTTGCCTAGAAAACGGTAAGCCCTGCCTATATTGTACCTTACGGTTTTAATGGTGGTATCACCGCTTTTATAATATTTTTCTGCCGTTTTATAATATACCAGTGCGCTGTCGTATTTGCCCTGGTAAATGAAAACATCTCCAATGTGTGCATCAATGTTAAATAAGTGCTTATCCCTTGACTGTATTTTTTTATATGCCGATAACGCATTGGCATATTCTTTTAAGCGGTAATGGGTTAGCCCCAACCATTTATTGATATCATCTTTTTCGGCAGTAATAGTCGTTAATTCCAGGGCCTTTTTATAATAAGTAACCGCATCAGTATATTTTTTCAGGCTAAAAAACACATCGGCAAGTTTCCAGAAACTTAAATAATCATTGGGTTTTAATACCAGTGTTTTTTTAAAGTATTCTTCAGCTTTGGCATATTGTTTTAATGCATAATAACAGCAGCCAACATGGTATTCAAACAGGTAGCGTTCACCTTCCTTGTATAATTTTTTATCCAGGGCTATCAGGTAATTATCCAGGGCGCACTGGTAATCCAGGTTATCATGACAGGCATATGCTTTTTCTGCTACTGACTGGCTAAACCCTGTACATAAGATAAACAGGATCGCTATGGTAAATAAATATTTCATCATCGCGGTAATTTAGTCGCTTAAAATTACTGTTGATGCTGAAATGGAGCAATACCCAACAGCCACATATTTATTCCTTTGGCCTCGGTATTTCCCTGATATGATACTCCTGTATCAACGCCGGGTTCTCCGGCGATAACGTGAAATAGATCTCGATATTTATTTTTTCACCTTCAATAATGAAGGAACCCCGCAACTGGTTCTCAGGTTTCATTTCCTTTATGGCAATTATTTTTCCTGCTTTTGCATAAAGGTCCCCCGACTGCTTTTTTAAACTGTCGATCGGGTAATCCGGGAAAAAGTTTTCAGCAAAGATGCCGCTTTGTTCTGCATAGTTCCAGTGAGGTAAAATGTTCAGCAGGTCTTTTTTACGTTGCTCCAGTATCTTTGATGGCTTGATCTGCCTGGGTGTCAGCCCGGCTATTTTGATCAGGGTATCCAGCACACGCAGGTTTATCCCTCCCATGGGTGCGTAGGTGCGGTTGGCAAAAGCAACAACCCCAATGCCGTAATCGGGCATGATGCGCCACTGGCTGCCAAAACCGGGCAGGCCGCCAGTGTGGGAAATATACACTTTACCATCACAATCGATCAGCCAGCCCAAACCATAACAATAAGATGAAGTAACGGCACAGGTTCTTCCGTCAGGAAATTTAAATGACGGGTTAAACCCGTTCCAGCGCCAGGGATGATGCATTTCTCTTACCGAACTTCTTTTAACAGGGCCATCGTCTTCAGCATTGTTGGGCGGCCATGCTCTCAAATGAAAAGACATGTAATTGGCACACTCA
>CAZBIK010000380.1:0-3148 GCA_964491955.1 uncultured Ferruginibacter sp. | reverse complement strand
GAAAAATCTGTTCGTATGCTAAATAAATATAATTAATAATTGAAAATTCAGGTAGATCATGAAATTTATACAAAGATTTTTTCCAAAATCAGTTTCAAAAAAAGAGGCATCCGATACCGGCATGGCGATGACACTGATCTGCCTTTTGGCAGGCTATTTTACCAAAAACATTTTTTACTACCAGCTGGCTATCCCGGTATTGGTTATGGATATGGCATTCCCGATGTTTTTTTCCATCACTTATATCGCTACACTCTGGCTTGGCTTAACGAATTTATTGGGGGCTGTTATTTCAAGGGTACTTTTATCCGTTGTTTACTTTTTAATTCTTTTACCCATGGGACTGGCCAGGCGCTTAATGGGAAAAGATTCCTTAAACCTGAAAGGGTTCAAAAAGGGAACGGGGTCTGTTATGGTAAACAGGGATATTGTTTTTACAGCCAATGATATCAAAAATCCTTTTTAAGATACTAAACCACATTTATTATGGAATTTTTACGTGAATTATGGGCCTTTTTAAAAGTTAGAAAAAAGTTCTGGCTGCTGCCGCTGATTATTGTGCTTTTAATATTTGGCGTACTGATCGTACTTTCTGCAGGATCAGCAATAGCACCCTTTATTTATACCCTTTTTTAATTTTTAAAAATAACAGCGTTGGCTACATTTATTTTAGGAATTTCTGCTTACTATCATGATAGTGCAGCAGCTATAGTATGTGACGGAGAGATCATCGCAGCAGCCCATGAAGAGCGGTTCACCCGCAAAAAACATGATCCATCGTTCCCGGCGCATGCCGTTGAATATGTATTGAGCGAAGCAGGAATTTCATTTGATGACCTGGCAGCCATTTCATTTTATGATAAGCCATTCATCAAATTTGAAAGGCTGCTGGAAACCTATCATGCCTTTACACCAAAAGGCCTGACCAGTTTTCTGACCTCGGTTCCGGTGTGGATCAAGGAAAAGCTCTTTATGAAAAAGATGCTGCGGGACGAGTTTAAAAAATTCAGTAATAAAAAGATCCCCATCTTATTTCCTGAACACCATTTATCCCACGCGGCCAGCGCATTCTATCCCTCGCCGTTTGAAGATGCAGCGATACTCACTGTTGATGGTGTGGGAGAATGGGCCACCACCACCATCGGGCATGGTACCGGGAACAGCATCAAGATGCTGAAAGAACTGCATTTCCCGCATTCCATCGGACTGCTGTATTCAGCCTTTACCTATTACACAGGTTTTGCCGTAAACAGCGGTGAATATAAATTAATGGGCCTGGCCCCTTATGGCGACCCGGAAGCGGAACAGACAAAACAATTCAAGGAAAAAACTTTACGGGAAATCGTTGATGTGCGTGACGACGGGTCGATCCTGCTGAACATGAAATACTTCGATTATGCAACAGGATTAAAAATGACCAACAATGCAAAGTGGACGCAATTGTTCGGCATACCGCCCAGGGACCCCGAATCGGAGATCACACAGGAGTATATGAATATGGCTTTTGCCATCCAGCAGATCACGGAAGAGATCGTTATAAAACTGGCGAAAACTGCCAAAGCACTTACCCAAAGCGATAACCTGGTGATGGCCGGCGGTGTGGCATTGAACTGTGTGGCAAACGGAAAGCTTATTGAAGCAGGGATATTCAGGGATATCTGGATACAACCTGCATCCGGAGACGCCGGGGGTGCACTGGGTGCAGCGTACCTGGGATGGTATTTATGGAAAGGCGAAAAAAGAACGGTTGATAAAAATGTGGCAGATGCCATGAAAGGCGCATACCTGGGTCCAGAGTATGATGATAAAGCGGTAATGGATATGATCAGGAAATACGGTGCCAGATATGATCATTACCAGGACTTCAATGAACTTGCTGTAACGGCAGCGGCAAAACTGGCCGAAGGCAATGTGATCGGCTGGTTCCAGGGAAGAATGGAATACGGGCCGAGGGCACTCGGAAGCAGGAGTATCCTTGGTGATGCCCGCAATCCCGAAATGCAGAAGAAAATGAATCTCAAGATCAAGTACCGCGAAGGGTTCAGGCCGTTTGCCCCTTCTGTTCTGGAAGAAGATGTCAGTAAATATTTTGAGCTGGATAGGCCATCGCCCTATATGCTGGTAGTGATGCCCGTTACTAAAGAACATATTAAACCACTTCCTTCCAACTACAACAGTATGGAAATGTATGACAGACTTTATCACCTGCGTTCAGATATACCTGCTGTAACGCATGTGGATTATTCTGCCAGGATACAAAGTGTAAGTAAAAAAACAAACCCGCGTTACTGGAACCTGATCAATGCCTTTAAAGAGAAGACCGGTTACGGGTTGCTGGTAAACTCCAGCTTTAATGTGCGTGGAGAACCCATTGTATGCACCCCGGATGATGCTTTCAGGTGTTTTATGCGTACTGAAATGGATTTTTTGGTAGTGGGTAATTTTATTTTTGATAAAACCAAACAGGAAAAACTGGCAAACGATACCAACTGGAAGGAAGAATTTAAACTGGATTAAAAGTATTTTCTATGCAGGACAGTCATGTGAAAAATAAGTTTTCAAAAGGGAAAAAAATAAAATTCTTTTTATTTACATTTTTTTTCCTGGCGGTGATCGTCATTGGCATCGCCGAATTGATCCTGTCTGTAACAAAATACCAGTCTACCTATGATCAAATGAAACGCTTTTCACTTACACAGGCAAAATGGTGGGCCTGCGATTCCGTGAATGGCCCCAGGTATGTGCCGAATATGGTAGGAGAAGCCGATTCCATCCATTTTTTAAGGGAAATATGGTACTACAAGCGTTTAACCATGATCAACAATGATGGGTACCACGACAGGGATAATTTTACCAACATCCCCGGCAACAATGATTCATTGCGGGTGTTATTTGCAGGTGATAGTTTTACCTGGGGTGCTTCTGCCGATATAGACAGTTCATTTGTAGACGTATTTGAAAGCAATATCAAAAAAGTGAAACCTGCCCTGGTCTGGAATACAGGCATACCGGCCACGGGTACCAACCATGCCCTGTTTACGGTTAAAAAATACCTGCCGCTGCAAAAATCCGATGTTGTTGTTTTGGGGTTTTATACCCGTAACGATCTTGGCGATAACCTGCTGCCTTATGATAAGCTGGTCTTTAA
>CAZBIK010000379.1:0-3166 GCA_964491955.1 uncultured Ferruginibacter sp. | reverse complement strand
CCAGGGTGGCTAGTGCGGTGAAAGGACTACCGCAACTGAAAAAGGAAAGAAGGCGGTATTATCGCATGGAGCTGGATGAGCAGAAAGGTACATTTAAACTAGGTAAAACCAAAGGGGATAAACTTGATCAGATTGAAATATCACCGGATATTAATGCCTACCTCATCGGTAACCAGTGGACACCTACCATAGGGTTTGAGGCTAAGTTAACCCTTAGAAATAAATACGGTGTTCCCCACCTGTCATTTGGCGGAGCTATGATGAGTTATGTGTTCAGCGATTTTAGTGCAGGAAAATTCAACGGCTTTACCCACAACATTGGCTATGACGGTCGCATTGCATTTAACACAAATGCTACGGGCGGCAAACCGTATTGGTTTGGAATAGAAGGAGGCGTTATTGTGGGCCCTGAGAAAGGACTTACTGAAGGCTTTAAAGGAACGGCCTACCGTTTTGCATTAGTAACTGAGTTGCACGGATTAGGATTTAGCTTTGGTTCTATACGCGATTCCTACAAAAGAAGTATTCCTACCATAGGTATCCGTTTACCGTTTTAAAGTTGATCTTTTGTTCTTACTAAACGCGCTGAGGTTTCAGCGCGTTTTTTGTTTCTATTGTATAAAGACAAAAGACAAATAAAGAAATTGGAATATATTTTTTATTTAAAGTGCAATATTTTTTGTTGTCACTTTTTTGCTTGCCCTATCCTTCGGCTCCGCTCTGGATAACCAAAAAAGGGCACCCGCAATCGAATACAGCCCGATTGCGGGCAGCAGCTCTATGCATCGGTTGTACTACTGTGGCTTCGACATTAGTAATTCTACTCTTAGTATTAAACAGCTCAAATCTTAGTCGCGTCCTTTCTGATCAAAGATAAAAGAGCAAACCTTTTTGTTTATTGCATTGAATTTAAGAGTAAAGAACTACTGCTGAATCTACAGTAGTACACAAGACGAGTAAAGCTGTACGGCAGGAATAGCCTGTCCCGATAAAATCGGGAGGCTGTAATCCCTGTCTGCCGACAGGCAGGCTTCCTGCCTTGATTTTTTGTTTCTTTTGTATCAAGACAAAAGAAAATAAAAAATGATTTATTTGCCAACAATTAACTTCTGCTCACTTTAATTTATTTTATCTTGCCCCTATGAAATTTTTGCTGATCATTCCTTTGTTGCTGTTTACGGTAATGGCTTTTGCCCAATCTGCAAATACCCCTTTTATTAAACTGGTGCAACCGGCCAATGGACAAAATAATGTAAGGTCATCAAAACAATTCATCGTAGGCAGTACCTGTAAAAGCTGCGGGCTAAGCATCAACGGGGAGCCCGTTAAGGTTTATGCTACCGGCGGCTTTGCCCATGAACTGAATTTAAAACCCGGCGACAGTTCCATTACCCTGGTTGCTTTTTTTCCGCCCGACAAAACCAGTGTAAAAACCATTTCCTACAATTATACAATTCCGCCGGCACCCGAACCGGTTAAAACACTGGATATTGCTTCCATAGAAACCTTTCCAGAAGGCAATTTGTACGTAATGCCCGGCGACCGCATAAAATTTAAAGTAAAGGCGCTCCCGGGCTGCACGGTAATGGCTAATGGAAAAACTACTTTGTACGAAATGCCCAACAACAAAATGCCCGGCATTTACCAGGGCGAATACGTGGTTAAGGAAACCGACAGTTTTTTGGTTTCCAAAATACCGGTGAGCATTACCGACTCTGCGGGTAATACCATTACCAAACAAAGCAAATACTGGGTAAGCATGTTCAGCCCGCAGATGCCCAATGTGGCAGTAACCAAAGGCAGGCTTGCCCACTTATTATTTGGGCTCGGCGACGACAGGCTGGGCGGTGCCAAGATCGGGTATATCGATAGCATGATACCATTAAAAGTGGTTGGTAAAGTGGGAAGCGAATACAAGGTGCAGTTATCGAAATACCGCACGGCGTATATCCCGGATGACCTGGTTGATTTTTTACCGCGGGGAACTTTTACTCCCGAATCGCTTACCGGTAAATGGACGGTGTACGGCGATGATAAATATGATTATGTACAACTGGGATTGAGTACCCGTTTGCCATACCAGGGATTTCAGCAGGTGGACCCGGCAAAGATCATCGTGGATGTTTTTGGCGCCACCAATAATACCAACTGGATCACACAACTGGAGAATACAAGGGAAATAAAAAATGTGAGCTATGAGCAAATTGAGGATGAAGTGTTCCGCATTACCATCGAACTGAAACATGCGCAGCACTGGGGATTCAGCATTTATTACAAGGGCAATACCTTGGTGATACAGGTAAAACGACAGCCGGAAAACCTATCCCTGAATAATATGACCATAGCCGTGGATGCCGGGCATGGCGGCAAAAATTACGGCGCCGGCGGGCCCACCGGTTCATCAGAAAAAATGCTGACGCTTGCGGTTTCTTTAAAACTGCAAAAAGCACTGGAACAGGCCGGGGCCAAAGTGATCATGACCAGGACTACAGAAAAATTTGTTGATAACCTGGACCGTGTTTTATTTTACCGGGATAGTGTACCCGATATTTTGGTTAGTATTCACCTCAATTCTGCTGCCGATCCCATACACGTTGCCGGTACCGCCACATTTTACCGCCACACCGGTTTCCGCAGCATCAACAACAGCATTTACAAACGCCTGCTGGAGCTCGGGTTAAAGGAATTTGGCAGCAACAGCAGTTTTAATTTTATGCTCAACAGTCCAACAGAATATCCCAATGTACTGGTGGAAACCCTTTTCCTCAGCAACCCCGAAGAAGAAATGAAGATCTTAAATGAAAAATTCCAGCAGCAGGTTGCCGATAAGATCGTACTGGGCATTAAGGATTTTTTGGAAAGCTGTAAAAAAGGGAAATAGATCTCTACAATACCGGTATGATCAGCGGCAGCAGCAGCCAGCAGAACAGGGTGATCAGTATCACGGAAATGATATTTAATACGAATCCCGTTTTTACCATCTGATTCAGTTTGATATGGCCGCTTGCAAAAACAATGGCATTGGGCGGCGTACCCATCGGCATCATGCTGGCACAACTGGCGCCCAGTGTCATGGGAATGCCCAGCAGCAAAGGGTTGATACCCATGGCCACAGCCACTGCAGAAATGACCGGCGCCATCACGATCACCTGGGCAATATTGCCCA
>CAZBIK010000378.1:0-3172 GCA_964491955.1 uncultured Ferruginibacter sp. | reverse complement strand
GCACCTGTTTTATCAATATAGGTAATGAGTTGCCCTTCTGCGGTACTGTCTGGTTTCAACTTTGTGATACCCGTATTTTCAGTAACAGCTTTTTCATTCATGGTGAGGCCGGATGTATCAGGCACCACGCTGGTCACTGTATTTTCTGCAATGCCTGGATCATTGACCACCTCAGCCAAAACCCTGGCAAACTCACCGGCTCCGGATCGATCATCACTCCCGGGCTGGGATGACTTTGACCTTTTCATTTCGATCCGCTGAGCGGTTTGCAAATTCACTAGGCTCCAGCCCCTATCCCCTTCATTTTTTAAAAGAAACCCTCCACTGGCACCCTTCAGATCAATGGCAACTTCCAATTCGGGCAATTCTTTCTGCAGGAAACCGATAACAACCGGGTAGGTACTGTCTGACAGGCCCGGTACGATCAGGTAGCCCGGTTCTGCAGCAGTTAAAACCTGGTTATCAAATTTAACATAGAACGGCAGCTTATTTTCTGTTTGTAAATAGATAAACCGGGGCTGCTGCGCCCAAACACATACAGGCAGCAGGATCGCCCAAAATAGCATGAACCCGGTCTTTACAATTACGGCTTTCATTTCATATTCAATTATGCTGCTAAAAATACTTATTAAACGGTATTTTACCATTTAAATAAAAAAGGTTGCGGCATTAACCATGCCATTCTTATTTTTGCCTTCTAAAAATTATATATGAAAAAAACATTGTTTTTACTTACCCTGCTTGCCGGGCCTTTATTGATGATGGCCCAGTTTGGAGCAGAACCGAAAGATACCTCCTGGAAAAAGATTTTCAGGGAATCCAATCCCAAGGTGAATGCACTGGTGCATACCAGGCTGGATGTGAAATTTGATTATAACAGATCGCTACTGATCGGCAAAGCCTGGATCACGCTGAAACCGCATTTTTACCCTACCGATTCGCTTTTACTGGATGCAAAGGGAATGGATATAAAAGAAGTGGCGTTGATGAAAGGATCCCAAAAGTCGAAACTGAAATACAACTACGATGGCATGGAATTGAGGATCAACCTTGACCGCATGTACAAAGGCGGCGAAAACTATACCATTTATATTGACTACATCAGTAAGCCCGACGAATTAAAAGTGAAAGGCAGCGCTGCCATTTCCAATGCCAAGGGATTGTATTTCGTGAACCCCAAAGGAACCGAAAAAGACAAACCAACACAAATATGGACCCAGGGTGAAACAGAAGCCAGCAGCGCCTGGATGCCCACCATTGACAAACCTAACCAAAAGACCACGCAGGAAATTTATATGACCGTGCCTGCTAAATATGTAACCCTCAGCAATGGCTTATTGATCAGCCAGAAAAAGAATGCAGACGGCACCCGCACCGATTACTGGAAAATGGACCTGCCCCATGCACCTTATTTATTTTTTATGGGTGTAGGCGATTTTGCGGTTATCAAAGACAGTTATAAAGGAAAGGAAGTAAGTTATTATGTAGAAAAAGAACAGGCACCTTATGCAAGGGGTGTATTTGGACTTACCCCTGAAATGATGAAATTCTTTTCAGATAAACTGGGCGTGGAATACCCCTGGCAAAAATATGCGCAGATGGTAGGACGTGATTATGTGAGCGGAGCCATGGAAAATACTACGGCCACCCTGCACCAGGAAAGCGCTTACCAGAATGCCCGTGAACTGGTTGATGGCATTGGCTGGGAAAGCACCATTGCCCATGAATTGTTTCACCACTGGTTCGGCGACCTGGTGACTGCCGAAAGCTGGAGCCATATCACCGTAAATGAATCCATGGCCGATTACAGCCAGACGATGTGGGCAGAATATAAATATGGAAAAGATGCAGGTGATGAAGAGAATTTCAAGGGGCAGCAAAACTATTTGTCAAACCCCAATGAAGCCAAAAAAGACCTGGTGCGTTTTAAATATGCCGATAAGGAAGATGTGTTTGACCTGGTGAGTTACCAGAAGGGCGGTCGTGTACACCACATGCTGCGCAACTATGTTGGGGATGATGCCTATTTTAAATCGCTGAACAATTATTTAACCACCAATAAATTCAAAGCCGGTGAAGCCGGGCAGATGCGCCTGTCTTTTGAAGAAGTGACCGGTAAGGACATGAACTGGTTCTGGAACCAGTGGTTTTACGGCAGCGGCCACCCCGTTGTAAAGATCGATTACAACTATGAAACGCCCGGTACAGCAATGGTGATCGTGGAACAGACCCAGAAAACGGACAAGATATTCCGTTTACCCATTGCCGTTGACGTGTATACCGGCGCTGCCAAAAAAAGGCATCATGTATGGATCGAAAATAAAGTAGATACTTTTTATTTCAAGTACAGCCAGAAACCCGACCTGATCAATGTGGATGCAGATAAGGTGATGCTTTGGGTTAAAAATGACAACAAGACCAATGAAAATTTTATTCACCAGTACAGCTATGCACCCAACTACCTTGACCGTAAGGAAGCACTGGATCATTTTGCCAAAAAAGGAATGCCTGAACTCGCCAGGGGCTTAACCGATAAATTTGCGCCATTGCGTCAAAGCACGATCGGGAAACTGGAGGCATCCAAAATTGCGGAAGATGCAAAAGTGATCGAAGCCATTGAAAAGATCGCCAATACGGATAAAGACAGGAAGACAAAGGCTGCAGCTATTGCTTACCTGGCAAAGACCAGCAATGCAAAATACCGGGCTTTGTATGAAAAGAACATCAACGACAGCAGTTATTCTGTTGCCGGTGCGGCACTGGAAGGCATCATTGGACTGGAGCCAACAAAAGCGTATGAGCTTGCGAAGAAATACAGCAAGGATGCGAAGGGTAAACTGGGTGATGTGGTCAATGAAGTGATCATCCGTGACGGTACCGAGGCCGATTTTGATTTTATTGCCGACCGCTATGATCAAATGCCATTGAGCCAGGAGAAGCTTACGGCCTCAGCCACATTTGCCGGCTACCTCGAAAAAGTACAGAACATGGCAAACGTGAAAAAAGGGATTGACCTGATCATCAAATTCAGGAATAAGGTACCCGAGCAGTTCAGGAGTTTTGTAGACCCCATGTTTAAAAGTGGGTTAAACAAATTAGGAAAAGCAAAGGGAAAAGAGATCGAAGATTATATAGAGCAGGGTTTTAAATAACCGTTAAGATGTTTTTAAAA
>CAZBIK010000377.1:0-3177 GCA_964491955.1 uncultured Ferruginibacter sp. | reverse complement strand
AATTAAGTTAAATGATTCTATTGGAACGTTGCGAAGTAATTTTTCAAGACTGGAAATGTCTGAATGATAATATTTGAAAGTTTTGGCAAAGGATAACCGGGCTCCGTCTATTATGCAAGCATGATTGTGCTCGTCCAGAAACAGGTAATCGCCACGGCCGCCTAATGCTGAAATGACACCCAGGTTTACCTGGTAGCCGGTGCTAAATACAAGAGCTGCTTCTTTCCCAACAAAATCTGCCAGTGATTCTTCCAATTCAAGATGCAGATCCAGTGTTCCGTTGAGAAACCTTGATCCGGCACAACCACTACCATATTTATCTATCGCCTTTTTGGCACATTCTTTAATATAAGCGTGGTTTGTAAGCCCAAGATAACTGTTTGAGCCAAACATAAGAGCCTTCTTACCACTAATGATCACTTCTGTATCCTGGTCAGATTCAAGTGGCCTGAAGAAAGGATATAAACCAGCAGCTTTTAGTTTTTCTACAATTGTAAAGGAGTTTACTTTTTTACTTAATGCCTTATTGTTCATTTTTTCAGCTTTATAAATGTTGCAAATGGAAGCCCCAACTTATTTATACCAACTCATTATTGATTGCATTTTGCCTGAATTTTTAATATTGCAGATATGCATTTTTCCTGCTCATCCTTTGTAATTCCGTCATTAAGCTGTGTATCCAGTTCTAAAAATTTTTCGTGCATTTTTTTTATTATTTCCCAACCTTTTTCTGTTAATTCTATTACGTTCTTTCTTCTGTCGTTTAACATGGCCACTCTTTTTAAGAATTTCTTTTCTTCAAGAATATCAATTATCCGTAATACGGCAGATTTGGTTTTATTAATCAATTCAGCAATATCCTGTTGGATCATTTTTTTTTCACTTTTTTTGGAGATAAAATATAAGACCCCCATTTGCTCAAAAGTTATTTCTGAATTTAGAGTAGCAAATCCATTATTAATATTTTTCAAAAGCATTTTACCTGTATAAATAATCATAAAGCCCAGTGTATCGGGCATTTCATTACAATTCATAGCTGAACAGTTGATGAGTGAACTATTGTAAAATTAGTATTAAATGTTAAGAAAAAAATATTTTTTTCTTAGCATTTAGAATACAAGAAAAATTTATTAATTAGACTATTGAAAAACCCACGCAAATTGACCCACTGTAAAATGAGATAAACAATCAAATGTTTTTGTAGGATAATAAGCGGAAGTTTTCACAAAAAAAACCGATATCACCTATGTCCAACAAACACATTGATATGTATAAAACAGAATTATTAAGACTGTATGCGTCACAGGCAGAGCCAGCAAGTTTATCAGCAACAGCAGCAGTATTGCACGTAATACGCTTAAAAAATATCTCCTGCAATTTGTTTCATTAAGGTTGACGATGATATATTGAAGCGATGAGTGATGCCGGACTGGCAAGCGCATTTTTGATTGAAAAGCCTAAAACAGAGAATCATCGCATTATGGATCTGGAATTATTACTGCCGGCCCTTGCTGAAAGACTAAAGAAAAGGGGCGTTACCAAAAGAATAGAGCAATATTGGAAAAAACTCACGTTAATTTATTTCATTATTCTTTTCCTGTGGTATAACCCCCATTTCCGCAATTCTTCAATCACTTTTTCTAAGGACCGCCCGTAAGGAGTAATGCTGTATTCAACGGTAACAGGAATAGTATCATAAACAGTACGCTTAACCAAATCATTTGCTTCTAATTCTTTTAGCTCTTTAGAAAGCATCTTTGCGGCAATGCCGTCAATTTCTCCCTGCAACTCTTTAAACCTGTAATCCTTCATAGATAAAGCCAGTAGTATAATAATTTTCCATTTCCCGCTCAATACATTCAGGGCATCACGCAATGGCAGCATATATTGGGTACACTCTTCTTTTTTAACGGGTTGCTTTTTTACTGTTACCATATTATGGAATTAAAGGTTATTATTATGCAGGCCGGTTTCCTAAAGTAAACCGGTTACAAAAATAAACCATTTTAGGTTTAGCTTTGTTTTATTAAAAATATATTATGATTTTAGTTACAGGAGCAAATGGTCATTTAGGTTCATCCACTATCGGGTTTTTATTGAAAAAAAATCCAGAAACCGCCATCAGGGCACTTGTTCGCAGCGAAGAAAAAGGGGTTGCTCTTAAAGCCAAAGGAGTAGATATTGCTATTGGAGATTACTTTAACTATGATTCGCTGCTGATGGCCATGCAAGGGGTTAACACGCTTTTATTTGTTTCTGCCAGTTCTGTAACCGGGCGCTATCAACAGCACGAAAATGTAATAAAAGCTGCCAAAGCAAGTGGAATAAAGCATATCGTTTATACCAGTATTTTAAAATCCTCACCTGAATCAAAATTCACGTCTGGTATTGATCATGTAAAAACAGAAGCGGATATTAAAGCATCAGGTATTGCATATACAATCATGGGCAATACCTATTATTGCGATTTTTTACCGATGCTGCTTGGTAATTTCAGGGAAACCGGCACCATATATTACAGTGCAGGAAACGCAAAAATAAATTTTGCTTCAAGAAACGATATGGCAGAAGCCAATGCTGTGGTACTTTCCAATCCATCTGCCCACCGAAACAAGGTTTATAATATTACAGCATCAGCGGCTTATACATTTAAAGATATTGCAGCTATGCTTTCAGATATAACCGGGCAACCGGTTGGTTATATTGATATTTCTCCTGAAGATTTAAAAAAAGGTATGCTACAGCACAGCTTGCCCGAAGATGTTGCCGAAATGATGACGAGTATTGCCGCTTCAATGAAGGCCGGCGAATTTGATTATGCAGACAATACTTTAGAAAATTTGATAGGGCATAAACCACTTGAGCTGAAAGATTTTCTACAGGCTGTTTATTCAATGCCAACAAATAAAAACAATTAAAAATAAAGACTATGAACTTAAAAGAAAAAATCGAGGACCTGAATCAAATGATTCTTTCCGGGCTGCAAATGGATGCTTTCGATAAATATTATCACGAAGACGTGGTAATGCAGGAGAACTCTAAACCGCCTACTATTGGCAAGGTTGCCAATAGGGAAAGAGAAATACAAACTATGCAAATGGTTGATGCTTTCCATGGCGCTGAAGTGAAAGCGGTTGCAGTTGGCGAAAATGTAACAATGGTAGAATGGGAAATGGA
>CAZBIK010000376.1:0-3178 GCA_964491955.1 uncultured Ferruginibacter sp. | reverse complement strand
TATAGGTTCTTGCCCGATTCGTTTTCGAAGTGCATCGGGATATTTAACTGCTTTTTCGTTTACTGTTAATTTTTGCTGTTGAAATGCTTTTTCCGACAATGGCAACCAATTCCTCTGTTTCTTTATATACGGCACTTAATTTGCTCACAGGTTTGATCATTTCTTTTTTGCGTATTACTTTCAAAGCAGTTCTGCTTTCTTTCAGTTCCTTTAAGATAATACCCATTTTATGTATAAAATCATTTGTGGATTCCGCAGCCTGTGCTTCGCCATAATTAAATGTTGGTGAGTGAATTGACCTGACCAGTTGACCTGCGATATAATTTCCGGCCCTGGTATTTGGCAAGGCTTCAACTACATCGATCATTCTGCAGGTATAATCCACAAGCCTGTCTTCCAGGTCATAATTTCTGTTTTGCATAAGGGTACGATTAAATAATCAAAGTAAAAATAATTATTTAAATTTCAAAATGTTTCTATGTTTTTACTGCCCATTTGGAACATCCCCTTTCAATTAAACCAAAATAAAATTACCAATACACTTTGATCAACTTTCAATACTCCTATAAAAACATCACTCTTCTTTTTTCAGCAAACTGCTCCATTGAAAATTGTGCATTGAACATTGAATATTGATTATTTAAATAAATCAAAAACAAATATTCAATTTTCAACAATCAATAATCAAAAAAATAAGCATTTTGTTGTCTTATTGGGCATTTTGTTCCAACTCCTCCCAGTACTCCGCCGCCCTTCTCGTATGCGGTACCACGATCGTTCCGCCCACAATATTGGCCACGGCAAAAACCTCGTACACCTGTTCGGTGGTAATACCCAGTTCATGTGATTTTCCAAGATGGTATTTGATGCAATCATCACACCGCAATACCATCGAAGCCACCAGGCCAAGCAGCTCTTTTGTTTTAACATCAAGCGCCCCTTCAGCATACGTGTTGGTATCTAAATTCCAAAGGCGTTTAATGACCAGGTTATCTTTATTTAAAATTACCTCGTTCATTTTTGTGCGGTAATCATTGAACTCTTTTACTAAGTTGCCCATAAGATTTAATTTTTTATGAATTACAAAGTTAAACCCGGCATGGGTATATTGATGAAACTGTTATAAATTGACAAATATTTTAACCATTGCCTGAATTGATATGTCAACAGCCAGAACCAAAGACGATTACCGGAAACAGGTATATGACTTTATAAAGGATATTTATGTGGTCTGCCCCGCCTGTGGCAGACAGGCCATTGTATTAACTCCGGAATTATCTGCAGGAAAAAAAAATGAAAAGGAGATCAGGCTGGTCTGTGCCAGATGCGGGCACAATAAACGGTTGGACGAAAAACCTGATTCCGTTATTCATGCAACAGCTTACAAAACGATCACCGGAAAATATACCATCACCGGTGGAACCATTGACCCTTATTTTCATTTACCGCTCTGGTTTACCGCCAAATGCGGCGACCATATTTTATGGGCATATAATTACGAACACCTTGATTTTTTATACGGACACGTAGAAGCAAAACTCAGGGAGCGGAACATACAGGAAATGAAGAACAAAAGCCTGGGAAGCAGGCTCCCAAAATGGATGACCTCGGCCAAGAACCGCGAAATGATCCTGAAAGCTTTGACACAGCTTAAAAATAAAAAATAGTTTGACCGGGCAAGCAGGTTGATCGTAAAACCGGTATTTTCAATGAACCATTTGCATTGGGCAAATACACTGACAGATGAAAGCATTTTTTACAAAATACAAAAAGGAAGCTGCGTTGATCACCGGCATTGTACTCTGCCTTTTCTTCTTTTTTGTAAACCCGCTGGGCCTGCTGTTCAAAGCAAAACTCGTACTGGCCATTGCTGTGCTGATGATCAGCTGGTGGGTACTGGATGCCATGCCACTTGCTGTAGTTGCATTAATGCCGCTGGTTCTTTACCCGTTGCTGAATATCAATACGATCAAAGACACGTCCCGTTCCTATTCCGATTCCATCATCTATCTTTTTATGGGTGGTTTTTTCCTGGGCATGGCCATCGAAAAATGGAACCTGCACAAACGCATAGCATTAAGCATCATCAAACTTACCGGCACCAATGGCAACAGGATCATACTGGGTTTTATTCTATCAACCGGGTTTATAAGCATGTGGCTGAGCAATACGGCCACCACTATGATGATGTTTCCCATTGCCGCTTCGGTGATCCATGTCATCAGCAGGCATGCAAATGAAGGAGCCAATATCAAAAATTTTTCATTAACCCTGATGTTGTCCCTGGCCTATGCCAGCAATTTTGGCGGTATTGCCACCATCATCGGCACGCCTCCCAATGTGGCCTATATCAGGCACCTGAATGAGAACTTTGAGCATAAAATGGATTTTATAAACTGGATGCTGCTCTGCATGCCGCTGGCCATACTGCTGATGCTGGCCCTTTATTTCGTGATGGTAAAATGGCTGTATCCAAATCATCTTGCACACAGTACGGATGGCCGGAATTTCATTAATGCCGAATTAAAAGGAATGGGTAAACTTTCCCGCCAGGAAAAAAGGGTGCTGATCATTTTCTGCAGCACGGCTTTTTTGTGGATCAGCAAGGACATCATCAATGCTGCACAGAATCTGTTTCAGCTGGATGATACCATCATTGCCCTGGTTGGCGCCATCAGTTTATTCATAGTGCCCAGCGGCAGAACAAAGGAAGAACCGGATGAACGCCTGCTGGAATGGGGCGACACCAAAAATATGGCCTGGGGCATCTTATTGCTGTTTGGCGGGGGCATCGCGATGGCCAAATCGCTGGAAGAAGCCAAACTGATGGAGGACCTGGGGCAATACATTGCCGGTTTTGCAACCAGTAATATTCTGGTACTTATCTTTATCGTAACCCTGATCTCTGTTTTTCTAAGCGAAGTGATGAGCAATATTGCCCAGGTGATCGTGATGGCCCCGGTTATTTCTGCTGTTGCTGTTGCAATGGGTATCAACCCGTTGCTGCTGGGAATTCCCATGACACTTGGCGCCAGCTGTGCCAGCATGATGCCGATGGGTACGCCGCCCAATGCAATTGTTTTTGCCAGTGGCCATATCAAACTGAAACAGATTGTGAAAAAGGAATTCGTATTTAAAAACCTTTCCGGGTAACTTATCCCCCTGTTTTGCTGGCCGC
>CAZBIK010000375.1:0-3180 GCA_964491955.1 uncultured Ferruginibacter sp. | reverse complement strand
CTCTAGGTAGTGATTGAAAGTCAATGGAGACAGCCATGATGACGCCAAAATTAAAATGTCCCGTTACGAAGGCATGCCCTATAGCCATGCCTTCAGGAATCGAGGTTATAAACATGGAAATAAAAACTACTACCCCTTTTCTTGAAAAACCCATTTAGCGGGAAGCTTTATAAAATTTTTCATCGCGGGAATTTTTTTCAATAAACCAAAAGATCCATTGAACACTTAAAAATAATTTTATGGCAACCCAACCTACCAACGGCCGCAGGGCATTTATTGCCAACACAGTAAAAGGAACCCTGGCTGTAAGCATTGGCATGAGTACTGCTGCCCCGCTGCTTATGTCCTGTGCTTCATCAAAAAATATTGCAGGCGCTTCATCCTTAAAAACAGGATTTGACCAGTTGCCGCTCCCGTATAACTACAATGCATTGGAAAATGTAATTGATGCCATGACCATGGAAATTCATTACAGCAAACACGCAGCTGCCTATTCCAAAAATTTAAAAGAAGCTGCAGCAGCAGAAGCAGTTGATATGAATAAGCCACTGGAAGATGTGCTGGCCAACATGTCGAAATATTCGGTAAAAATGCGCAACAACGGCGGCGGGCATTATAACCATGAAATGTTCTGGAAATGCATGAGGCCGAAACAAAATCAAAATGTGCCAACCGGCAAACTGATGGAAGCCATTATAAAACATTTCAGTTCATTTGATGCCTTTAAAAAGCAATTCGGTGATGCCGGTAAAAACCGCTTTGGCAGCGGTTGGGCATGGTTGTATATCGATAAGGATAAAAACCTCAAAACAGGTTCCACACCGAACCAGGATAATCCTTTGATGGACCTTAGTGATGTAAAAGGGTTTCCGTTACTGGCACTGGATGTTTGGGAACATGCCTATTATTTAAAATACCAGAATAAAAGAGCTGAATATGTTGATAACTGGTGGAATGTAGTGAACTGGGATTATGTGCAGGAAAGAATGGACAGTTATAAAATGTAACCCGTTAAATTATTAATGAAAAGATACCTGCTTCCCTTTTTTTTATTGGGTACCCTGGCCATGATGGTTGTAATGGCTAAAACCGGCGCCAGCTTAAAAACAGAAGCTACGCCCATGGGTATATTAGACCTGGAGTTTGCCAGCAATATTTCAAAAACAACAACCGTCATCAATGCCTGGGCTCCTGCAAACGGGGTGGATAATATCAGCAGGGCAAAAGTCAACACTTACTGGGATTTTGTATTCCTTTTCTTTTATTCCGGGTTTTTATTCATTGCCTGTAAAAAAATTTCAACAACCGGTAAAGGCCGTTTTGCCCATGCAGGTAATATTATTGCCAAAGCCGCTTTGGTGGCTGGATTTTTAGACATCCTGGAAAACGCCGGCATGCTTTTCAGCCTTAATGGAAACTTATCTTCAACCGTTTCTTTAAGTACTACAGGCATTTCAATGTTAAAATGGGTTTTGGCGATCATAGCCGTGCTGTATGTGCTTACCGGGCTGCTGGTAAATGGAGTCAGGAAATTAAAATACTGACGGGTCATAAACAGGAAGACGGTAAATCGAAACATGCTGTTTATAAAAAAATGCACTCCCTTCTTTCCGTCAAAATCCTTTAAAATTGCGCTTCAGCTTTTTTCCTTCAGTTCCTTAAATTGACTCAGCCTTTGTATTAGACAGAACCAAATGCGATCCAACTAAAACAAAGGCTGATAAACCTCCTGATTTCAGAAAGCCTGAAAAACAATCTGCTGCAAATGTACAGGCACCGGCATCACCAAAAAAATCATGAACGGTTATTTGGGTAACTTTTTATCTTTTTTAACATACCAAAAAATGCAGACAAAAAAATGTATTTTAGCAACCCGCTTTTAAAACCATTAATCCACAAATAATACACATTATGCAAGTTTGGAAAGATTACCAGGAAAAGAACAAAGACCGTTTTTTAAACGAACTCCTTGAACTGCTGCGCATACCCAGTGTGAGTGCCAAGGCCGAACACAAACCCGATATGATCACCTGCGCCAATGCGGTCAGGCAACGCCTGGTTGAAGCAGGTGTTGATAAAGCTGAGATCTACGAAACAGCGGGCCACCCGGTGGTGTATGCCGAAAAAATAATTGATCCTGCAAAACCAACCGTGCTGGTGTATGGCCATTATGATGTGCAGCCCGCCGAACCGCTGGAGCTCTGGAAAAGCGGCCCCTTTGAACCCGTTATTATTGATGGCAAAATTTTTGCCCGGGGCAGTTGCGATGACAAGGGCCAGTTTTACATGCATGTAAAAGCGCTGGAAACATTGATACAAACCAACACATTGCAGAACAATATTAAATTTTGCATCGAAGGTGAAGAAGAAGTAGGCTCACCCAACCTGGGAAAATTTGTAAGTGCCAATAAAGAGCTTTTAAAAGCCGATTGTGTACTCATCAGCGACAGTGCCATGATCAGTCTTGACACGCCCAGCCTGGACATAGGCCTCCGCGGGCTCAGTTATATTGAAGTGGAAGTGACCGGCCCCAACCGCGACCTGCACAGCGGCGTGTATGGAGGTGCAGTAGCTAACCCCATAACCATCCTGGCACAAATGATCGCATCACTGCATGATGCAAACCACCACATTACCATACCCGGATTTTATGCCGATGTACTGGAATCATCTGATGAAGAGAGAAAACTGATGGCTGCGGCCCCCTTCAATGAAGCAGAATACAAGGCCGACCTTGGTGTAATAGAACTATGGGGCGAAAAAGGATACAGTACCAACGAACGTACCGGCATACGGCCAACCCTTGAACTCAACGGTATTTGGGGCGGTTATACCGGCGAAGGCGCCAAAACGGTGTTGCCGTCAAAAGCCTTTGCAAAAATTTCGGCGAGGCTGGTGCCCAATCAAAATTCGCAAAAGATTGCCGACCTGTTGATCAACCATTTTCATGCCATTGCGCCACCATATGTAACGGTTAAGGCTACCCTCCATCATGGCGGTGAACCATACCTTACACCCATCGACAGCAACGCCTACCAGGCCGCATCCAAAGCGATGGAAACAACATTTGGCAAAACACCCATACCGGTACGTGGCGGCGGCAGTATCCCCATCTGCAGTTTATTTGAAAAAGAACTGAACTGCAAAGTGGTGCTGATGGGCTTTGGCCTCGACAGCGAT
>CAZBIK010000374.1:0-3191 GCA_964491955.1 uncultured Ferruginibacter sp. | reverse complement strand
TTTATTGATATCGAACGTAAATACTTTGGTTTCATACTTATTGGTATAGCCCGAAAAATTTCCGTTGACCAGGCTGTCTTTAAGGAACCGGTTTGAATTGTATTCGCTGAACCGGTGAAAATTGGCAGCCAGGTATTCGTTCCTGAAATCCGTCAATAAGGTATTCAATAAGGTTTCGCTCGATGGATCTGTTTTGGTGGACAGTGTTTCAGCATAGAACATCCTGTTGCGCATTTCCTTTTTGCTGTTCTCCACAACGATCACACTTGTAATGGTTACCGAAAAAAAGAACATCCAGAATATAAAGCCGGTTGAACTGATCCTGTTCACCGATAACGTCAGTCTTTCACGGTTCAGTAAAAAGAGGTAAATGGCCAGCCAGGCCAGGATGACCAGTTCGAAAACCGCATTTGCAAAACTGAGCTGGATGGTCAGGTAGACCAACCCTCCAATGACAACAGCCAGGTACAGCCAGGTCATATTTTTTGAAAACAAAGGCTGAACCAGCTTTACGAGCATCTGGCTAAGCAGGAAATATCCAATGGCCATGCAGCACAGAACGATAAATCCTGTTACACTGTACATATCAAGTGTAAAGAAATTGATGACATCAAAGGAGATCTTTGAATCGGCCACCATACTGCGTATAACCTGCCCCGAGGTAAATGTGGCCGCCAGTAATACAATACTCACTCCTGCCAGTACCAGCCATTTAAATAAAGGGGAACCACCGGGTAACCTGGTCTTCTTTTCAAGCAGCTGGTTGTGGATAAACAATACGATCCAGGTAAATATAACCGCATTGATGAGCAGGTCGCCCAAAGAACGTAAAATAAAATTAGAACCGTAAACAGCGGGGTCGAACAACTCAAATTGACGGAAATTTACAGGAACGGGAAAATGATAACTCAGAACCCGCAACAATATCACCGTTGGTATTAAAAACAACAACGCGCTGGAAAGGCTTTTGGTAACCGCTATTTTTACAGCCAGCAAATGAATGAACAGCAATACCAGGATGGCAGCGATGATCCTGAACCAGGCGGCAACGGCATTGTTTTTGGGAACCACATTCCCGGTCTTTTCAGCCAGGTAAAACAAAGGATCTCCAAAAATGGATTGTACTGCCGCATCGGTTGGCCCACCGGCAATATCATATTTACGCTCAATTTCCTTACCCGACACAAATGTATTCTGCAGGTAGGTATTGGTCACAAAATAGTTCCATTTAACCGGTATCAAAGCAACGGTTATACTGTTTGAGGTATTCTTCTTTTGCCAGACATAATAGCCGTTGTCCAGCTTTATGAAACCCGTCCTTCCGGCAGCATTGAGTATTTCGGGTGTGGGCAAAACAGTTTGAGTGTTCCAGAAGATCACCTGGCTTAGCCCGATATCATTTACAAAGTACCTGAATATAAAATAGGGCTTGCCGGTCAGTTGTTCAAGCTGTTTCGTATCAAAATTATTGGCATCTATGCTTTTTATCAAAACGGTATCCTGCAGCAGTTTTTCAAAATCCAGTTCCTGCCGCTGAATATCCTTTTCAATTTTTTTACGTACATCGGCAACCGAGGAATTGCCCGACCAGTAATTGTCTATGATAAATGAAAAAGTGACCAGCCAGGCTGCCAGGATCAGCAGATAGCTGTTTTTTAAATAAATACCCTTGAAAGAAAAGCTGTTTCGCAATTACAATTTTTATTTTTTCTTTATCCTGTTCCAAATGCTGTCCATCTCCTCCAGGCTCAGGTCATGCAGGTACTTACCATCTTTTAAAGCTTCCGCTTCCATACGGGTAAACCTGTCAATGAACTTTTTATTGGTCCGTTCCAGTGCATTCTCTGCATCTACCTGCAAAAACCTTGCAAAGTTTATCAAAGAGAAAAAAACATCTCCCAATTCATCCTCCACTTTACCTGAAAGTTTGTCAATTTCATCCTTTTCGGGCTTATTATTTAAACCAATTGCCAATTGACGGTTGACTATTGCTTCCTGCAATTCCCGGATCTCCTCCTCCACCTTTTCCCATACCTGTTCTTTGGTATCCCATTCAAAGCCTACCTGTTTGGCCTTTTCCTGCAGCCGCATGGCTTTTACCATGGAAGGCAGCGAGCTGGGGACACCGCTTAAAACGGATGTTTTGCCTTCTTTCAGTTTCAGTTTTTCCCAGTTCTTTTTAACATCCTCTTCATCATTTACATGGGTATCGGAGTAGATATGCGGGTGCCTGCTGATCAGTTTATCACATACCCCGTTGATCACTTCATCCAGGGTAAACTGCTTCTGTTCAGCGCCAATTTTAGCATAAAATACCAGGTGAAGCATGAGGTCTCCCAGTTCTTCCTTCAGGCTTTTCCAGTCATTTTCGGTGATGGCATCGGCCAGTTCATAGGTTTCTTCAATGGTTAACTGGCGCAGGGTTTGTATGGTTTGCTTTTTATCCCAGGGGCATTTTTCCCTGAGTTCATCCATGATCGTTACCAGCCTGTCAAATGCAGCAGAATTAGCAGAAGCCATAAAAGTTAAAGTTTATAAAGGGAGAACAGTACAAATAGGATAAACAGCAGCAGGATGGTCAATAAAAGCAGGAAGCAAAGTATCAAAAACTTGAAAACCGTTTTTGCCCTGCGCTGCCGGTAAAATTTACGCATGGCTTTATACAGGTAAAAGAATATGCCCATGCCGATGAACACCTGTATCAATGAAATAATCTTCCAGTCCAGGCTGAGATTGATCTTGTTAAGCCCAAACAGGATCAGCATGGTTATAAAACTGAAGATATAAAAGTGCAGGCTGAAAATGCCGTGGTTCACATAATAGTATTCTTTTCTCCTGAAATAAAGTCCTTTCAGTATCAGGGCAAAAAGCGGCAATAAGATAAAGAACATCTGCGGCAGGCTGTGCAATAGAATATAGGCAAAATCCTTGAAAGCCTGGCCGGTATTGGACCCGTATTTTTCATTCAACTGGATCTCCTTATAGATCAATTGTCTTTTCAGCCAGCCATCTCCTTTACTGCCGGCTTTTAAAGCCGAATCGTATGCAGCTTTTGATTTGAAACCGGAATTGGTGAAATGGATCAACCGGTTTTGCACGGCGCTGTCAAAATACTTTTTAAACGCATCCCGGGTCATGGGTAAGTTCACTTTCCTGTCCTCCATATTTATGTTCCGGGTAAACTCATCAAA
>CAZBIK010000373.1:0-3191 GCA_964491955.1 uncultured Ferruginibacter sp. | reverse complement strand
ATATGTATCGGCGAGTCGGTTGACCTGGCTGCCAGCGGTGCAAACAGCTACTTATGGTCGCCTCCACACGGATTAAACAGGACAGATATTGCTGCACCAACAGCAACACCAACGGTTACAACCAACTACCGGGTTGTTGGGTATGACGGGCACAATTGTTTTACGGATACCGGTTATATAAAAATTAATGTTGGCCAAAAACCCGTTCTCGATCTTGGCCCCGATCATACGGTATCCACCGGTACGGTCATCACATTTAACCCGGTGATACAAAACGGCCCCATTGTGAACTGGTCATGGACGCCATCTGCCGGGCTCAGTTGTACCAATTGTCCTTCACCGGTAACCACTGCAAAGGACAATGCAACCTATATGCTGACCGTAACCAATAATTACGGGTGTATCAGTAAAGATGTTATTTCCCTTTTTGTTTTCTGCAAAAGTGCACAGGTATTCATCCCCAATGCGTTTACCCCTGATGGTGACGGGTTGAATGATATCCTGATGGTGAGGGGCAAAGGGATATTTGTAAAAACATTCCGCATCTTCAACCGCTGGGGTGAACTTGTTTTTGAAAAGACCAATTTCAACCCCAATGATACAAAATACGGCTGGGACGGAAGGGTAAGGGGAATTCCGGCAACCCCAGATGTATTTGTGTATACCGCAGAAGTGATCTGCGACAATGCCGTGATCTATACATACAAAGGGAATACCACCTTATTAAAATAATTTATCCTTATGAAAAAACTTTTAAAAACCGGGCTTGCCATCTTTCTTTTACTTCTTGCAAATGCTGCAAAAAGCCAGGATATCAATTTTTCGCAATTTTATGAATTGCCTTTATTAAGAAACCCGGCCCTTGCCGGAATATTCAATGGTGATGTACGGGTAACAGCGGCATTCAGAAGCCAGTGGCAAAGCGTTACCGTGCCTTTCCGTACCATGGGGCTTGGCGTGGAATACAAAAAACCCATGAACCGGAATACCAATGATTTTTTCACGTTCGGTTTCCAGGTTACCAATGACATTGCCGGTGATTCCAGGCTCAGGCGTACGCAGGTTTTACCCGTTTTCAATTTTCACAAATCACTGGATTCAGAAAAAGACACCTATTTATCTGCGGCTGTCATGGGCGGCCCGGTGATGCAGCGTTTTGATCCTTCGCAGCTGAGTTTTGATGACCAGTTCGTCAATGGGGCGTACAGCCCGGCAAACCCCACCAAACAGGTCTTTACCACTACCGGTACAACCTACTGGGATGCTGCCGTTGGATTGAACTTCAGCAGTATTGCGGGTGCAGATACCCGTTATTATGTAGCTGTGGGCCTGTTTCATTTTACAAAACCAAAAGTGGCATTTCAGAAAGAATATGATATTGTACTGAATCCCAAATACGTGGTCAATGCCGGCTTATCCAAACCGATCAGTGATGCGAATAAGCTGACGGTTTATGCCGACTATTTTATGCAGGGAGGTGCACGCCAGGTGCAGGGCGGGTTGATCCTGAGCCACGATTTTATTGAAGCAGCAGAAAACCAGAAGATCGCTTTTTCAGCAGGATTGTTTTACCGCTGGAATGATGCGCTGATGCCGGTGATCAAACTGGACTATAACCAATTCGGGATCGGCATCAATTATGATGTAAACATCAGTAAACTGAAAACCGCATCCCAGTTCAGGGGTGCTTATGAAGTAACACTTTCCTACAAAGCATTCCGCAATAATTATAATTCATCTGCAGATAAGGTGAGGTGCCCGGGCTTTTATTAAACGGCATCAGTTGCGGCAATTATAAATTATACGTGGTAGCCAATTCCTTTAATTCAAGGATATTGGTAACACCCAGTTTTTCAAATAACCGTGCCTTGTGTGTGCCCACAGTTGAGGTTTGAATATTCAATGCATGGGAGATATCCGTTACCGTTTTACCTTCAAGCAGTAAGGTTACAATTTCAAATTCCCTGGGTGAAAGTTCATTGAACGGGTTCGCCGGCTTTCCTGAAAAAGAATCTTCAGCCAGTTTTTCGGCCAGGGTTTCGCTGATGTATTTTTTACCGCTGAGAATCGCATTGATCGCAGCGGTGATCTCCTCCAGCGGCGATTCCTTCGATATAAACCCAAATGCCCCTGCTTTCATAAACCGCTTTGCATAAATATTTTCAGCACTCATCGAAAACATCAGCACTTTGGCATCCGGGTAAGTGTGGTGAATATAATCCATCAGCCCGAGTGTATCGGTATTCGGCATCTGGATATCGAGTATTACCAGGTCGTAAGCCGCTTCCTTCAATTTTGCGATCGCGGTTTCTCCATTCATGGCCTCCTGGATATCAGAATCTTTAAAGATATCGGATAAAAGCATTTTTATACCGGATCGAACAACCATGTGATCATCAACTAACAGGAATTTTTTCATTTTCGGTATAAAGATTAATCTTGTAAATTCAGATCTTACCCGTACGCCTTATGAAGGTAGAAAAATTTCTACAGAATAAACGGCAATTCAGCTTTAATTTGACTTGCAGGTCCCTGCAAATGCATCAACGTAAATACCTGTAGTGTATTTACGTATATGCTGCCCGTATATTTACCTCCATAAACCGGCCTGTCCCTTGCCGGTATGTTTTTAATCAGCAGCAGCCAGGGTCATCAAATGCGATTTGATAAGGTCATAATTTTCCCAGGGAATAAAGTGACCGGTGCCGGGTATGATCTGCACCTGCACAGCGGGGTTATTGGCCAGCTTTTTTTTACCGTAATCCACATTTTTTACAGGTACCCATTTATCAGCTTCACCATGAATAAAAGTAACCGGCAATTTCAGCTTTTCATACCCGCTGTCGATCCGGTACAGATCCCTTTTAAAGTAAATGATCTCCTTGTTCGACGGGCGGAAAGCACCGGGCATCAACAGGTTCAAAGGAGTGTACATAAAAATGTAGCGCCAGTATTCTTTGGGTTCATGTTCCGGTGAAATAGAACCTGACAACAGGGTAAGAGATGCATACCTGTCCGGCTGATCCTGTGCCATCTGTACAATGACAGGTGCACCGATACTGTGGCCGGCCAGGTGAACCGGTTTTTTATTGTCCTCTTTTTCAATAATGAACCGGATCATGGTTGCCTGTTCCTGTAAATTACGGGCCTTTCCAAAATCGCTGTAACCAAAACCAGGCCTGTCGATGGAA
>CAZBIK010000372.1:0-3214 GCA_964491955.1 uncultured Ferruginibacter sp. | reverse complement strand
CTGCAGCAGCGGGAATCGGTATGCCACATTTATTATTTTACCCGGGAAACGGCTGAATGGGGCTTGCAGGATACCGGCTATGAGATCATTGACTGGGTGTATACCAAACCGGTAGTTGATATACAGCCGGCTGATTCAGTAAAAGGGCTTATTAAAAAAACACTCCGGAATATCTCCTTTGCTGTAAATAAGGAATGGAGTGTAAAGAAATGGGGCGGGTATTCGGTCATGGCCCTGGCTAAATAATTTTTATCAACTCATTATACGTGCATGCAGGAATCCTTACTCCCGATATTAAGATGCCCGGTTACCCGAACACCCCTAACCATTAAAGTAATTAAAAAAGGAACTAAAATACTCAATGGTAAAAGTGTAAATATAATAGAGGAAGCTATACTGTATTCGGATACTGACTGGCTTTACCCGGTTATCAAAGGGATACCCCGTTTACAGGTAGAGGCATTTCTTGATCATGCCGCTTTTTTAAAGGCAAATGAAGCAGGTTATGAGAAATGGAAAAAGGACCTTTTAGAAAAATATGGTGCTTTGATAAAATACGCCGTAAAAAAGAATAAACGCACCAAAGAAAGTTTTACAAAGGAATGGTCGGTATATGATCACCATACGGACAAAACATGGGATGCAGATGATGATGCCATGTTGGCCAGGTTTTTAAAGGAAACAAATGAAACAGCGGCCTCGCTTAAAAATAAAATTATTTTTGATGCAGGTTGCGGCCATGGGAAACTGGATCTGCTGATCGCAGGCCATTGTGCCACGGTGATCGGTATGGACTTTGCCGATTGCATTGAAGAAGCATATGCAGCAAATAAATTTGAAAATGTGCATTTCATCGGGGGCGATGTGCAGTTTCCCCCTTTGCTGTTTGATTATTTTGATATGGTGCATTGCAGCGGTGTGCTGGTCCATACCAATAATGCAGAATTGTCTTTTTCCTGTATCGAGCCAACAGTTAAGGTAAATGGTAAATTAAGTGTGTGGCTTTATCATCCCCGGAAGGACCTGATCCATAAGCTGTTTAATCACATCAGAAAGGTTACGTCAAAATTTCCTTTGACATTTCAATACTATTTATATCTCCTGACCATTTTCCCGGTCAGTTATTGTGTAAAAAAGTGGAAAGGAAATAAACAGAACAGCAGGGAAATGATGGTTCAGATCCTGGATTGGTTTACGCCGGAGTTCAGGTGGGAACACGAACATACTGAAGCGGTATCCTGGTTTTCTAAACGGGGATATAAAAATACCTGCATTACTACAGTGGATATTTTTGGGTTTAATACGGTTGGTGAAAAAATGTAAAAAAATTGTTCATGAAAATTTTGTGGCTGGCCAGCACTTACCCATCAGCTTTGCACCCCTTTGACGGGGATTTTGTGCAGCGGCATGCCCGGGCAACCGCTTTATTTGCGGACATAGAAGTGATACATGTGATCAAAGACGGGGAAGGCCGGATAACGGACGATGTAAAAGAAACAGTCATCATTAATGATCTGCTGACAGAAAGGATCATTTACTATAAACCGTTTAAAACATCCATAGCTTTTATCGACAGGCTTTTTTCAGGAATTAAATATAAACGGTTATACAGGGATGCTGTAAAAAAATATATTGAACAAAATGGCAGACCTGCATTTATTCATGTGCACATTGCCATGAAAGCGGGATTGACAGCACTGTGGTTAAAACGGAATTTTAAAATTCCCTATATACTTACCGAACATTGGGGAGGATATTTGACGGAGGCCAGGCCCAATATCAGCGATTATAATTTTGTATATAAATTTTACTGGAAAAAAATATTTACCGGGGCACTGGTTTGTACATTTGTTTCGAATTACCTGCAGGATCACATCATTAAAACCTACAACATACAAAATGCGGTGGTGATCCCCAATGTGGTCAATACAGGTATATTTTATCCTGCACAAAAACAGCCTTCCGGTAAGACCCGTTTCATCCATATTTCTACCATGATCTACCAGAAGAATACCGAAGCCATTATCGTGGCAATATCCCTGGTAAAAGAGGATCACCCGGTGGAATTGTATTTATATGGTCCGGTCAATCCATCAATAGAAGATCTGATCATGGATCTTGACCTGCACCAAATTGTTTTTACAAAAGGGGAGGTACCGCAGGAATTACTTTCAAAGGCCATACAGCAATCTGATGCGCTCATCTTATATTCCCGCTTTGAAACATTTGGCTGTGTGCTGATAGAAGCCAATGCCTGCGGGGTACCCGTAATAGTGAGCGACCTTGAAGTTTTTCATGAGCTCATTGAAGAAGGGGTGAATGGCTTATTTGTGGAAGGCGAAAACCCGGTCGCACTGGCAGAAAAACTAAGGCAGTTCATTACTCAAAAAGATCATTTCAATCAAAAGGAGATCGCAGCCATAGCTGCAGAAAAATATAATTATAAAAAAGTGGGACAACAATTTATAGAACTCTATAAAAAAACGGCTGTTAACCCTGCCTGACATTTTTTGGATCTACCGGTAACATGCTCAGCAATCCTGCAGCCGGACCGATGGCTAAAATCAAAAAAAGATACCGGGGATCTATGTGAAACGATAAATAATTAAGCAGTTCAATACTGGCAATGGTGATGGAAAACCCGATGCAGGTTACCCCCGTTAATGCCGTTCCCTTTAAATGCACATCGGCATGCCGGGCAACCAGGGATGAGAATAAGGGTGAATCCGCAATGACCACCAATCCCCAAAAGACCAGGAACATGATGAAAGGAATAAGCGGCAGGTAAAATGCCAGCGGGGAAAGCAGGCAACAGCATCCTGATAAGAAAAGAGAAGCAAAAGCCGTTTTTTTGGCACCGAAGATCTGTGAAAGATAACCTCCTGCAATGCAGGCCAGTCCGCCCGAAGCAATAATGCAAAACGACAGTAATGAAATATTTATAGATGAATCCGGGTACAAATGTTTGTAGGTCATCAGCAAAAAGGGAACGAAGGCCCAAAATGCATACAGCTCCCACATATGTCCAAAATAGCCCAACACTGCCGAACGGAAAGGTTTGTTCTTAAAAGTGCTGTACACCCCGCTGATGTTGAAGGACTGCATTTTATGTTGAAAAGGCCCGGCCGGCACAAATAAAAGCATGATCGCGCCACCGGCTACGGAAAGCCCTGAAGTGATGTATAAAACTGTTTCCCATTGAACTAGGCCTGCC
>CAZBIK010000371.1:0-3236 GCA_964491955.1 uncultured Ferruginibacter sp. | reverse complement strand
AGTAAATGCAGTTATGATCGCAAAACACCCCCCATCCCATGCAGCATATGCAATAGATGCCATGCGAGCCGGCAAACACGTTTATGTTGAAAAACCCATGGCGCTTGATCATCCATCTGCAAAAAAAATGGCGGATGAAGCTTCAAAACTAAATGCTAAACTGGTAGTTGCTCATTACCGTAGGGAATGGCCGCTTTTTAAAAAAATAAAAAGGTTAATTGATGAAAATGCCCTCGGTGCTGTCAGGCATGTGCGGCTGATCTTACATAAACCTTTATTAACTGCTTCAGAGCTTGCCGAAGAAAAAAACGCCTGGCGGGTAAACCCGGCTGTTTCAGGCGGGGGGCTCTTTCACGACCTGGCACCACACCAGCTCGATATCATGTATCATTTGTTTGGTTCCGCACTAAAAATAAACGGTGAATCATCCAACCGGTCAGGGATCTATGAAGCCGATGATACGGTTGCATGCAATATACTTTTTGCAAACGGTACCCTTTTTAGCGGAAGCTGGAGTTTCAATGCTCCGGGCACCATTGACCGTTGCGAGATCGTTGGTGAGAAAGGCAGCATTTCCTTCAGTTTTTTCAGCAGCACATCCATAGAACTCTGTATAAACAAAATCTCAACAACCCTTCATTTTGATCCCTTGCAGCATGTACAGCAACCGATGATCGAAAAAGTGGTTCAATATTTTTTGGGGGAAGCCGGAAACCCATGCAATGGCGATGAAGGTGCTGAATTAATGGGATGGCTGGATGAGATCGTAAAAAGCTGAACCGTAAATTGAATATACGTTCATTCAAAATAAAGAGTACTTTACTTCCCGGAATGCCGGTTTTGTTTCACGATGCCTGAAATTAAATGTATTTGATGACTTCAACTTTCCATGATATCCCCCGCTTCACTAAAGATGCCGAATCCGACAGGCATTTTTTAAAATTAAGGGAACGGGTAAATGAAGTCATGAAGACATTGCCCGTATCGAGGATCGGTTCCATGCGAGCCAGGGCATTCATACTTCCCGCCTTGTATTTTGGGATCTATACGCTTGCACTTTTTCAAACCGGCTATTTTTGGTTCTGCCTGGCCTATGTTTTCCTGGGCATTATGGTTGTACTCATATTCCTGAACCTTATCCATGAAGCGTCTCACAATACTTTATTCAGGACTAAAAAAAATAACCGTCGGTACCTGTTGTTATTCGACCTGATCGGTGCCAACAGTTTTATGTGGTACAGGCGCCACGTAACCCTGCACCATAATTATACCAATGTGGTTGGCTGGGACAGTGATATTGAAAAAAGCCAGTACTTAAAAGTGCATCCATACGATCCTGGAAAAAAGGTAAGGCATTACCAGCACCTGCTCATTTTCCTTTACCCGTTGTTCATCACCAACTGGTTTTTGGTCCGGGATTTTAAAGATTTCTTTAACCCGAAAATGATCGTAAGAAAACTCGGCAACCCGCCCGGGAAGGAATATGTAAAACTTTTCTTTTTCAAATTTTTATTTGTGGGTTACCTGGTGGTGGTACCGGCGCTGGTGACGGGTTTCCAATGGTGGCAGGCAGCCCTGGCCTTATTCATCATGCTGCTGAGTGCAGGATTTTTTGCCTTGTCTGTGCTGTTGCCGCCGCATGTGAATACAAGCAACCGGTTTCCCGTGGTGGATGCAGATATGAAACTGGAGCAGAGCTGGCTGATGCACCAATTGAATACGACCAACGATGTGATAACCTCCAACTGGATCACCCGGCACATCATGGCCAACTGCAATTACCATATTGCCCATCATTTATTTCCAAATATCAGTCACGTGTATGCGAAAGAAGTAACGGAAGCCATTCATACATATTGCCGGCAGACCGGGTTACCTTACAGGACTTACCCGTTCTTAACCACCCTGAAGAATCATTATAAGCTCATCAAAACAAATGGAAGGTGGCAGGATATACTGGAAGAAGATATGTAAACCGGTTAAACCACAGAAAAAATATGGAAAATTTCAGGTATGCCGATATTCACTGTCACCCCAATTTGAAAACATATGGACACAGTTTTGATGAACGAATTAACCGCAAGCATGACATGTGGTTCCGGAAACCACCTTCAACGGTCACCAGGATAATTCACCGGATTACCGGGATCACCAAATTTTCGCAGGCCAATTTCAGCAGCATGTCAATGGGAAAGGCCAGGATCATCTCATTGTCTCTTTACCCGTTTGAGAAAGGATTTTTCATCAATCCAAACGTAACCCCTCCGCTGGCGGCATTCCTGGCCGATTGGGGCATTGAGATCGGTTACCACCGTATCAGGCACCTACAAACGCATACCAATTATTTCCAGGACCTGCAGCAGGAATATGATTTTGTGTTAAACAGCAGGCAGCATCATATCATCCGGGGTGAAGCATACCATTGGCAATTAACCGCCAACTGGCAGGAAGTGGAAACCGTGCTTGCCTTGGAAAATACCATAGCCGTGATCATCACCATTGAAGGGGCACATGTGTTCAATTGCGGGCTCGGCGATTTTGGGGTTGAACCGGATGAAAAGGAGATACTCGGCAACATCCAAAAAGTAAAACAATGGCAGTATGCACCCCTGTTCATCGGGCTGGCACATAATTTCAACAATGACCTCTGTGGCCATGCCAGGAGCCTTCAACGCCTTGGCAAACTGGTGAACCAGGAAAAAAATATAGATGCGGGCCTTTTTAAACTGGGCGAAAAGGTCATTCATGCACTGCTGGATAACAGCACCGGCAGAAGTATTTTTATAGACCTCAAGCACATGAGCCTGCCGGCACGCCGGCAATACATGCAGTTGCTTAAAAGCGATTACGGCAACAGGCAGGTACCCCTTATCGTTAGCCATGGATCAGTAACCGGGCTGTCGTATAGCGGGGAACGCATCAACAACGGGTGTTATGATATTTTCAATACCGCTGATATCAATTTCTTTGATGAAGAGATCATCGCCATTGCTGCATCCGGCGGTTTGTTTGCACTGCAGATGGACATCTGCATCCAGGCTGACCTGGATAAACTAAAAAAGAACCTGCCGGTGTTGCGCGGTGAAACAGCTTTGCAGCGTTCCGCAAAGATCATCTTGAACCAATTGCAGCACATTGCCGTTTTGCTTGACCAAAACGGCGCTTTTGCCTGGGGCACAACAGCGATCGGCAGTGATTTTGACGGCAGTATCAATCCCTTTCCCGGAATCCTTTCG
>CAZBIK010000370.1:0-3260 GCA_964491955.1 uncultured Ferruginibacter sp. | reverse complement strand
GCGGGTTTAAATATTTTGTTTTTATCATCACTATTAGTAATTTAATGTTTTATTAAAAAAATAAAACAGTTTGATGAAGACCAAAAACCTGCTTACCGCGCTTTTTATTTTTTTTGGCAATGCTGTTTATGCTCAATCCTTCTATGAAATGGTATTTCATTTTGGCGGCACCAAGCCCAGTGAGATATCTTATATCAAAGCCTTTTACCTGTTGAATGATGATGGAACCGGGGACATGCGGATCAGTTATACAGGGGCAACACCTGAAGAAAGTTTTATCATTGAATGTGGCTTAAAACAGGGATTTGCACTGGACAAGGACAAGAATAACGATTATTCAAAAATGTATTATACCGGGAAAGAGTTTATTTACGTGGACAGGGAAAATAAGCCTGCTGAATTTCCTCCCATTACATTCTGGTTTAAATACAATGCAGAATATGATCTGTACGATCCCTGGGCAGTGATGACCAAAGATCTTAAAGGAAATACACTGCAGGGTGTGATCGATGACATTAAACTCCTGGAAGAAAAGGATTTTACAAAAGAATTTGTATTGACCTATTTTACCAAAGACGAGGAAATTTATCAGAACCTTTTTGAAACCAATATACGTGCACTTACACCGGAAGAAAAAAAATCGAAAATGTATTTCCTGGTGGTAGCAGATACGGATGATGAGCAGATCGGCCCCGATTGCCAGAAAGACAAAGAGAAACAACTGGCCTATTTTCAGAAGATAGCCTCCAAACTGGAGATTGGGTTTATCCCGATGGAACTTACCGGTAAGGACCTGAACCGGAACAACCTGCTTAATATGATCAATATGGTGAATCCCGCACGATCCGATATTGTTATTTTTCATTATTCCGGCCACGGTTATAGCAAGAATGATAATCGCCAGTTTCCGTACCTGGATCTCCGTTATGATAAAGATATCCCGGTTAACCCGGCAGATGAGATCAATGTGGAACAGGTGTATGAACTGATCAAAAACAAACCCGGCCGGCTGAACCTGGTCATCAGTGATTGCTGTAACTGGGATCTCAGCATGTCGAATATGCAGAGCGCCAATATTGCCAACCCGCGTCCATCCCCGGTAGGCTTAAGCCTCGAAAATATGAAAGCGCTGTTCATGAATCCCAACAGGACATCCATACTGATCACAGCTGCCCAAAAAGGCGAGGTTTCTGCCGGTAATGCGGTCAGTGGCGGTATCTTCAGCGGCCAGTTCAGGGATGCCCTTCAAAAATTTATGGGCATCAATTATCAAAATATCACCTGGGAACAGATCACCCAGAATGTAAGGACACAAACGGTAACAGTGGCCGGTTATTCCAATTGCCCCCGGCCCGAAAATCCACAGGTTATCGGCGCTTGTAAACAAACACCAGTATATAGGATGAATTGACCGTTTCTTACCGTTTTAACGGGAAGACGGCGTTATGCATGTTGTTTCTGCAGTATCGTAAAAATTCTACAATACATTCAATGAATACATTACAAAGCAACTCTGAAAAGGGCTGCATCTTTGTATTGTTAAGAAGATCCAAATATCCTATACAAAAACTTCCAAATCCTTTGAAAACAGGTGTCCCTACGAGGAACATCATGAATGCCGTTAAAACCTCTGAAAACCTTCAGCAATGAGGGTTTTTTGTTATGTGTAACCTCTTAAAGATCGAGTATATTCCGGTTTTCCGGTCATTATACAGTACAGATCACAATAACATAAAGGGAATGCCCGTTTGATAAAATCCGGCCGGGAATCTTTAACAAAATGCAAACAATTCAAATACGACCTTTGCGGCTGAATGACCATCTAATAAAATCTAAAATCCGGGCAACATGAAAAGATCAACCCTGAAACAAGTATCCATATTCTTCACTGTACTTTTTATTTTCACGCTTTATTTACCCCTGGTTTCGGCCAATAACGGGTACTTTTTTAAAGAAAAGCCTGAACCTGCAAATTATGCTGCTCAATTGCATAATAGTACTGCAGCGGATCGGGATGATGAAAATTTACGGGAAAGAACAGAGGCCCTTTATGAAACCATGCACCTGGATCAGATGGGGTTATCAAAAACCACCTTTGAATATGCCATGAAGGGTTTTGACCACCTGCTGCAGAACGGGAAGTTCAAAAATGAATCGATCATTTCGATCGCTGACCTCAGTTTACCTTCCACAGAAAAAAGATTATTTATCATTGACCTTATCCAGGCCAAAGTACTTTTCAATACCTATGTGGCCCATGGGGTAAATTCGGGAACAGTGATGGCCAGGGATTTCTCAAACAAGCCATCAAGCAATAAAAGCAGCCTGGGTTTTTACGAAACCCTCAACACGTATATGGGCGGCCATGGTTATTCTTTGAAACTGGAGGGATTGGAAAAAGGGATCAATGACAATGCAAACCGCCGGGCCATTGTGATGCATGCTGCTGCTTATGTAAATGAAGCCCTGATAAAATCACAGGGTTATATCGGCCGCAGTTTTGGTTGCCCGGCCGTACCGGAAAAGTTGTATAAGCCGATCATCAATACCATTAAAGACGGTACCTGCCTTTTTATTTACGGAGAGGATAAAACCTACCTTGCCAAGTCAAAACTGATCAATGCATAAAATAAATGATAGCATACATTATGATAAACCCCCGGCAACGGGGGTTATTTTTTTATGCCTGGTATCAGCAGGCCTTGTTGGGATTCTCAAAATTATCGCTTTGGTCTTCGTGGGTCTCATCCAGGCAAACAAAATCCTTTTCAAGCAGCAGGTATAAGGTTTCAGTTTCGGATACACGCATATTGGCATCGCAGCCAACCACATCGTTGACCGGCCAGTCTTTCGCAAAGGAGCGGGGAACAAACATGGTGATCTTACAGGCATCCAGGGCAGCAGATAATTCAGTTGCCCCTTCGGCCACCTGCAGGGCATAGATCAATTTGTTGCCGGCAAAACCGGTTTGTTCTTCCAGGTAGCCGGTTGATGACAGTTTGCTTACTTCGGTTTTGGTAAGCCTTATCCTCAATGAATTTCCTTTGATGCGTAGTTTCATGTTGAACATTTATTTAACCGGTAACCTGCCTGCCGGTAGGCAGGGGCGGTAAGACGGGAAGGTAAAGTAAAAACGCCTTTCCGCCTTCCCGGCTATAAAAAATAAAACGGCTATGCGATAACCCTGTGTTTACCCGAATAAATATTAAACCTGTCATTCCTCAAAAAACCGATCAGGGTTATACCCGTTTCATTTGCCA
>CAZBIK010000369.1:0-3268 GCA_964491955.1 uncultured Ferruginibacter sp. | reverse complement strand
GGAAACCAGAATAAAAAGTAATAACTTTTTCATCACATAAGTTTTTAGAGGTTAATAATTCATTTTCTCAAAGAGCCTTTCAACGGGTACCGGAATATTGACCAAGTTCTTCACTGGCCTGGATCTCATGACATGATCAGTTTTCAACATAAAAAATATACTCATCATTCATACTGCAAGTTTACTGCGAAAAGGGATGGCATCAAATGACTGCGGGCACTGGAATGAATGACCATGATCAATTAAAAAAAGAGTGGATCTGTATTGCAGTAAACGATTGTATTTTGCAGAATTTATGCATGATTTTCAGGTCATACAATCTAAACAGGAATGCAGGCATGAATAATAATTCAACAACCGGGTTTCCCGGGCCGGGAAGAATCCTTTTATTATTTGAAGTACATACTGTATTTTAGTCTTCCATTTTAAAAATGCGATCATGATCAAAACATATTTACTGGCCTGCAGCCTTTTTTGTGCCGGCATTGCTGCTGCACAGGATAAACCCGTAGCTTTTACCGGTGCACTCATCTACCCGGTTTCGGGTCCACCAATACCTTCCGGTGTACTGGTGGTTCAAAAAGGTAAAATTTTGAGTGTAGGCGTTTCCGGCAGTAAAATTCCTGCGGGCGCTGAAGTCATTGATGTGTCCGGCAAAGTGATCATGCCCGGTATGGTGGACAGCCACTCACACCTGGGCGGTCCGCAGGGAGGCGATGCATCTGCGGCATTAAATCCGGATGCCAGGGCCATGGATGCCGTAAATCCCACCAGCGATGGTTTTAAAAAAGCACTGGCCGGCGGCATTACCACCATCAATGTGATGCCGGGCAGTGGCCACCTTATGAGCGGGCAAACGATCTATGTAAAAATGCGGGAAGGCCGGGTGATCGAAGATATCCTGGTCACCAATGAAAAAGGATTGTATGGCGGTTTGAAAATGGCCAACGGTACCAATCCCATGCGCAGCACCCCCGGCGCTTTTCCCGGAACCCGGGCAAAAAGCGCCGCCATGGCCAGGGAACTGTTCGTTAAAGCACAGGAATACAAAAAGAAAATAGATAAAGCAGGCAACGACCCCGCTAAAATGCCCGAACGGGACCTCCGCATGGAAAGCCTGGTGGAAGTACTAACGGGAAAGCGTGTGGTTCATTTTCATACGCACAAGGCCAATGATGTGCTTACCGCCATCAGGCTTGGCCAGGAATTTGGTTTTAAACCGGTACTGCACCATGTATCGGAAGGCTGGAAAGTGGCCAAAGAAATTGCTGCAGCAGGGCTTGCTTCCTCCATCATCACCATTGATGCACCCGGCGGAAAAATGGAAGCCATGGGCCTGTCGCTGACCACGGGCGCCGAACTGGAAAAAGCCGGTGCTGCTGTTGGTTTTCATACCGATGACGGGATCACGGATTCCAGGTTCTTTTTACGTTCAGCCGCTTTAATGGTGAGGGCAGGCATGAGCCCCCAAAAAGCCATGGAAGGACTTACCCTCGCCGGGGCAAAAATGCTGGACCTGGGCAGCCGCGTGGGTTCGCTCGATAAAGGCAAGGATGCCGATTTTATCATTCTCAGCGGAGACCCTTTCAGTGTGTACACCCGTGTGGAACAAACCTGGGTGGAAGGGATCAAACGATGGGACATCGGGCGACCTGCCGATAAAGCATTCCTCACCGGCGGATATGATGTGTATTCGCCCATCCGGGGAGAGTTTCATCACCACGGGGATGAGGAACAATAAAACGCCCGCCCGGAATTGAATTGAACAATGTCACTGGTTATTTAAAACGATCTCAATGAAAAAAATTTGCATCCTTTTTTTGCTGCTTCCTGCAGCCTTTGGTTTAAAAGCACAAACAGCCATCAGGGCTGAAATGATATATACCGTATCGGGTAGCCCTATACGAAATGGAGTGGTGCTGGTAAAGAACGGTAAAATAGAAAATATCGGTGCCAATCTCAGCATCCCTGCCGGGTATAAAGTTTACGAAACAAAAGTATTGACGCCCGGCTTCGTGGATGCCCGGTCAATGGTAGGCATATCCGGGGCATTGAATATACCCACCGACCAGGACCAGCTTGAAAAATCAGGGCCCATACAGCCCGACCTGCGCGCCATTGATGCCTATAACCCGGAAGAAACGCTGGTGAAAGTGATCAGGGATTACGGGGTTACCACCATACACACCGGGCATGGTACAGGCGCTCTCGTCAGCGGCCAGACGATGATCGCAAAAACCAAACCCGGCACGGTAGAAACGGTAACCATAAAACCGCTCAGCATGCTGGCCATGACAATCGGGCCTTCTGTATCCGGCAACTTTACATCGCCGGGAACCAAGGCAAAACAAATGGCCATGATCAGGACCGAATTGCTGAAGGCACAGGCATACCTGAAAAAACAATCCGATAAAGACAGCAGTAAAAGGCCGTCTGCAGACCTGAAACTGGATGCGCTCGTTAAATTACTGAACGGGGAGATCAAAGCGCTGATCACGGCAAACAGCAGTGTGGACATCATGAGTGCCATACGCCTGGCCAAAGAATTTAATTTAAAACTGGTGCTGAACGGCGCTGCAGAAGCATACCGGCTGATCCCTGAAATTAAAAATGCCAATGCAGAGATCATCCTGCATGCCACCATGGCACGCAACGGGGGCGAACTGGTTAACATGAATATGGAAAGCGCATCAATACTCACAAAAGCAGGGATCCCGGTGAGCATTGAAACAGGTTATGAAGCCTATGTACCAAAGACCAGGATCCTTTTGTTTGAAGCCGCACAGGCCATGGTATTTGGTTTGGGCTTTGACCAGGCTTTACAATCCATCACACTTAACCCAGCACGCTTATTGGGCATTGCTGATAAAGTGGGCAGTATCGAAAAAGGAAAAGACGCAGACCTGGTGTTGTTTAATGGCGACCCGTTTGAATACCTCAGCAAGGTTTGCGGGGTGATGATCGACGGGGTGATGGTAAAAGAAGATTGCCGGTAAAATTATACCTGTTCACCTATTTCGATATTGTAGTATAGTCCCAAAAAATGATTTTTATACACGCACGGCTGTCACCAGTGGTTCGGGTTCATGAATGGTAAGTGACACGGATCTTTCATCTTTTACTGTAAAAATGATCTTTACCGATGGGGATCCTGCCGGGAAAAACTGGTGTTCCCCTATCCTGGTCAATTTCCGGCCCGACAAGCCTTTCCGGCTTATCTGTAAAAAACCCAGGCGATGCAGATTAACCGTAAATACCTATTCTTCCC
>CAZBIK010000368.1:0-3300 GCA_964491955.1 uncultured Ferruginibacter sp. | reverse complement strand
CGCCGGCAAACCCCTTTACCGGAAATGCAAAACAAAACTATAATTACCTGAGTGTGGATATGGTTTAAAACTGGCAGTTTGCACAGGGAAGCTTTTTAAGAATTGTATGGAAAGATATCGGCGAAAGCTTTAACCGCCAGTTTGAAAAAAATTATGTGAAAAACCTGGGCAATACCATCAGCGGCGAGCAGTTTAACAGCCTGTCTTTACGGGTGATCTACTTCCTGGATTACCTGACCGTACGAAAAAAATTCAGCAAAAGCTGAGCATCACTTAACCCGGTATAAGGTCCTCCCATTGGTGAAACGGGAGGATCTTATATTTACCTGGTTTTGGTTCTGTTACCAATGATGATCGCAGCCATCGCCAGGCCGGCATCTTTTAATAACTGGCCCGGGTTGCCATCCATGGCCGGTTGCAGGTGTATGGTGAATACAAATACCAGCAACATGGCCGCCAGCAGGTAACAGGCAACCGTTTTGAATTTATTGATGATTATGGCGAGCGCAGCAGCAAGAAGTACTGCCCCGGTGATGTATACCCAGATCTTGCCATCAGCCGGCATATATTCGGGAATCAAACCACTCATGGTATCGGCATTCATTAAATGCATGACACCAAAAAAGCCCATGATAAAAGCAAAAAGGATCTCGGCAAGCCTTGTTGGGAAGAATTTTTTCATATGATCAGATTTTGTTCAGGCTGAAAAAATAAGCAAAAATTCCTGCATTTGCAAGCCCGGTAATTTTGTGACATGAACGGTAACGTATAAATGATATTCATTACCGGGTATAAAAAAGCCCGGCCGGATCAAATTATATTTAAATCCTGCCGGGCATTAAAGAAAGAACCGGATGTTATTTCAACATGCTTTTCGGAACTTCTTTCTCCAGTAAATATTTGTAAATGAATTTTGTTTTCAGGTTTTGAAAATGGGTTCCTTTATTGCCGCCCCATCCATGACGGCCGCCACTGTATGGCATAAACTCAAAATCTTTTTTGAGGTCCTGTAATTTGCTGATGAACTGGATGCTGTTCTGTATATGCACATTATCATCTATCATGCCGTGAGCGATTTGTATCATGCCTTTGTATTTTGCAGCATGGGTCATCACAGAACTGTTTTTGTACCCTTCGGGGTTATTAGCCGGTGTGCCCATAAAGCGTTCGGTATAGTGCGAATCATACAGTGTCCAGTCGGTAACGCTGCCGCCTGCCATGCCATGTGTAAATACATCGCTGGCATAGGTTAAAGCATAGCAGGTCATGTAACCCCCGTAACTGAAACCGGTGATGCAGATCTTCGTTGCATCCGCACTGCCATTGGCGATCAGCCATTTCACCATACTGCTGTAATCCTTCATTTCCCAATACCCCAGGTTATGATACATATTGCTTACGCCTTCTTTTCCAAAATGACCGCTGGCCCGGTGATCCATGCTAACCTGTATCAGCCCTTCTTTGGCATACCATTGCTGGTTGCCGTTAATGCCCCAGGTATCCATTACACTGCCGGCATTTGGCCCGCCATAAACAGAAACAAGCACCGGGTATTTTTTATTCTTATCCATATTTACCGGCCAGGTTACTTTCATGGGCAGGTCGTATAATCCATCATCGCTTTTTACGCGGATGATCTCCGTTTTTGCCAGGTTGTAATTGTCAAACTCTGCTCCTTTACTGTCGCCGAGGTCTTTAATGATCTTTCTTTTGGTACTCATCAATGTCATTTTTGGAGGAGCGCCCGCATTGGAATAGGTGGTTATAAAATAGGAACCCTGCGGTGAAAGGTTGATCGAATTGTTAAATTCACCCAGGGTAAGGCGTTCCATATTTTTACCATTTACATTTACACGGTAAAAATCATTCCGGGCCGTATTCTCCAGGCTCCGTGCAGTAAAATACACCACGCCCTTTTTTTCATCTACATACTTTATATCTGTTACCGTAAACTTCCCGGTGGTGATGGCATTTACCAGTTTCCCTTTCATATCATGAAAGTATAAGTGATTCCATCCACTGGCATCACTTTTCAGGATAAAACCGGTCTTGTCATTCATGAACTGGATACGGCCTCCCTGGTCATCCAGGTCAACCCAGCTTTTCTGGGTTTCATTATAAAATGCTGCTTTGGCGCCGGTAAATGTATTGACCTCGTAAATAATTAAATTATTCTGCAGCCGGTTCATCCATTGAACCAGTAAAGAACTGCCATCGGGTTTCCAGTAAGGCATGCCAAAATACTGGTCATCCTTTTCATTGAAAGCGGCCCACACAATATTATTTCCTTCGGGTTCCACCATACCTACTTTCACTTCGGGGTTAGGGTCTCCAACCTTGGGATACCTCTGGGTTTCAACAACTCCGTGCAAACCGGGTGCATCAGTAATGGTAAATACCGGGATCTTTGTATCATCCGACCTGAAAAAAGCAATACGCTTGCTGTCGGGGCTCCACCAGAAAGCACGGTGCCTGCCGCTGCGGCCAAGGATCTCTTCCATATATACCCAGCTTGCATAACCATTTAAAATGGTTTCACTACCGTCTTTGGTTAAACGGTTTTCTTTTAATGTAGCCAGGTTAACAGTATACAGGTCGTTATTCTTGGTATAAGCCACATAATTGCCATCAGGGCTCACGGTTGCATTGATCTCTTTATCCTCATCATTGGTGAGCCGGGTATCTTCTGTATTTTTCCGAAGATACAGGTCATTCCCTTTGGTCATGACATTGGGCGTAGCGGATACCGTGCCTTTGTTGATATTGGGCTCAACATATTCTTTTTCGGCGCCGTTTTTGCAGTCGACCTCGTAGTTTTTTCCGTCTCTTTTTAAAATAAAATGACTGTCATCGATCCATTTAACAACAACAGGAAGCTGCTGGGTGATCCCTTTAAAATTGCTTTTAAAATACTGGTCATCCCCCAGTTCTTTTTTTTGTGCCTGCATTGCCAGGCTGAAGATCAGTAAGACAGCTATGGCTGCCATTTGCTTAAACAACTTCATCATATATAAATAGGTTTTTAATTGAGCGGACAAGATAACTTTTTTACGAGGAAATACGGGGCTGAAATTGATGAACGGGATTTGAGAAAATTAAAATAAAAAAGCTGCTGTAAGATAACAGCAGCTCTGTAAATAACCTGTTTAAAAATTAATCATCGTTTCTCTCCGGCCTCATCATCGGGAAAAACAGCACATCCTGTATGGAATGCTGGTTGGTGAGCAACATGGCTATCCGGTCGATCCCAAAACCGATTCCACTGGTAGGCGGCATGCCATATTCCAGGGCACGTAAAAA
>CAZBIK010000367.1:0-3305 GCA_964491955.1 uncultured Ferruginibacter sp. | reverse complement strand
CAATGATGATGAGTATGCCGATAAAGATACCCCTGGGAATATTTTTTGAAGGGTTCTGTACGTCATTGCCCAGGTTGATGGTTTGCTGGTAACCCCCATAGGTAAACGAAACGGCAATAAGGCTGATACCGAGGCTCTTTGCCCAGTCTAACCAGGTAAATCCCCCGGCAGGCTCCGCAATTGCTTTTGCGGCATCACCCACAGCATATTTATCCGGGAAAAACAGGGCAGAGATCAGGACGATCACCATGGTGATCTTTATCATCATTAAAATATTCTGGGCGATGGAACTGGTTCTTAATCCTTTTATATTGATGATGTAAAAAACGATGATGGCCGCAGAACTCACCAATGCTTTATCAATATCGGTCCAGGTACCCGGAAATAATTTCAACAGGTAACCGCTGCCGATCAATGCCACGCCGCTGAGGCTGGCAGCATTACTCACCAGGATGATACAGTTAATAGCAAAGGCAATGCTGGGGTGATAGGCTTTTGCAAAAACCTTGTAATACCCGCCGGTAACGGGATAGCGGCTGCCGATCTCGGCATAGGTCAATGCACCGCATAAAGCTACCAGTCCGCCAATGGCCCAGGCGCTGAAATAAACAGATGGCGAAATGGCGTCTTTGGCGCTGGTGGCTGCTGTTCTGAAAATACCCATCCCGATCACAAATCCGATAATGATCATGGTGAGGGAAAAAAGATTGAGTTTCTGTGAAGCTTTATTCATACGTAAAAGATATAATAATTTACTTACCCAATTACAAATGCTGTTTATTTTTTTTGAAAAATAAATTTTAATCTCTCTACATTTGCAACGGATTTGGTTTTCGATGTCAAATCGGAATTAAAAGGGAATCCTGTTAAAATCAGGAGCTATCCCCGTAGCTGTAAGAAGCCTCTCCATGCCTCACCGCCAACAGGCAGGAGGATAAAGAGTAAAATTGTTGAAGAGTTACCACTGTTTCGGCTCATCCGAATGGGAAGGTTTCAATAATGCTTCAAGCCAGAAGACCTGCCAGGTTCATCAACATTATTCAAAGCTTTCGGGTGAAAGGCAGGAAATGTAACGGCTCAACGGCTATTATATCTCTATCTTTTTTTTCCAGGAAGCAGTCACAAAAAAATTTTTCAAAAATGAAAAAGAAAATTTTTATTGCGGCTGCTGTATTATTCAGCAGTCCATTGTACGCACAAACAACTGACAGTACAAAAAACCTGGACGAAGTAGTGATCACGGCTACCAAGTTTCCCATCAAACAATCATTATCCGGTAAAGTAGTGACAGTAATTAACCGGCAACAACTGGAACGTAATGGCGGCAAATCCTTAACAGAGGTATTGAACACCCAGGCAGGAATTATTGTAAACGGAAGCAGTAATGCGCCTGGTACTAACCAGGATGTTTATATGCGTGGGGCAGCTGCAGGCAAAACTTTGGTGTTGCTTGACGGGGTACCGCTTTACGATGCATCGGGCATCAGCGGTGCATTTGATTTAAATCTTATTGCTGTTGACCAGGTTGAACGGATCGAAATTTTAAAAGGCAGCCAATCTACCCTTTACGGCAGCGATGCGATTGCCGGTGTAATACATATCATCAGCAAAAAAGGCGGAGCAAAAAAAATAAATGCAACAGCAAACCTTGCCGGGGGCAGTTATCATACCTTTAAAGGCTCAGTTGGCTTGAACGGAACCCTTAAAAACACTGCTTACAACATGCAGTACAGTAAATTGTCCAGCAAAGGTTTTTCAACAGCACAGGATCAAACGGGTGCTGGTAATTTTGACAAAGATGGTATGGATGAAAATGTTTTCAGGGCCAATTTCAGCCGGAAAATAGGCGATCAGTTTTTAGTACGTGCGAACACGCAGTTAAGCAACTATAAAACTGATGCAGATGCAGGGCAATTTAAAGACGATACCGATTATACCATTACAAATAAAAATACAGTACTTGGTTTTGGAGCAGATTATTCTATTGCTAAAACCATGCTCCATTTCAATTATAATTACAACAGGCTGAACCGGGTTTACCTGGATGATTCAGCCAGCCGGGGAGGATTTTCTTATTACAGCAAAGGAGATTATACCGGTAAATCGCATTTTGCAGAACTGTACAGCAATATTGCCGTAACAAAACATATCGATGTGTTGGTTGGTGCCGACTACCGCAATCAGTTATCAGATCAAAGTTACAACTCGGTAAGCATGTATGGGACCTATGCTTCGCCAACCCTAAGTGATGACAGTGTAAAAGTTAACCAGTTTGGAGCTTACACATCAATAGTTGTAAAAGACCTGGCTGGTTTTAATGTGGAATTGGGTGGGCGTTACAACAATTTCAACAGGTATGGCAACGTGTTTACTTTTTCGTTTAATCCATCTTATGTAATTAAAAAATCAATAAAGCTATTTGGCAACATCAGTTCGGGTTTTAAAGCACCTTCTTTGTACCAGGTTTATTCAGAATACAGGATCCCGGCGGGAGAACTTAAGCCTGAAAAATCTTTAACTATTGAGGGAGGGGTCCAGTATTATAAAGAAAATGTACATATCAGGATCGTTTATTTTAACAGGGAAATCAGGGACAATATTATTTTTTACAGCGCGGGACCACCATCTTACGCCAGCTATTATATAAATGCCGACAGGCAGAAAGACCGGGGTTTGGAACTGGAGGCCGGTGTTGACTTTGGTAAAGTAACACTGAATGCAAACTATGTAAATCTTGATGGTAAATTTGAAACCAGGACCGGTACAAAAGACACTGCATTTTTTAACCTGTACCGCAGGCCAAGACAAACCATTAATTTAAATGTGGGAATAGAGATTTGTAAGAACTGGAATATGAATATTGCTGTGCAAAGTATCAGCAAACGTTACGAAGCCGTGTATGCATCTGCGCCAATTGAAATGCCTGCATATTATGTATGGAACCTTTATTCTACATACAGCATTACAAAAAACATAAATGCATTTGTTGATATTAAGAATATTACAAACGAAAAATATTCGGAGGTGTATGGTTATAACAGCCGCCGGTTTAATTTTATGGCCGGTGTAAATTTGAATTTTTAACCTGCCTGCAGCAGGCAGGTTTTTTTTGCCGGGAAGGCGGTAAGATGTTAATAATTTAAGAGGAAAAATTTCTTTTCGGCTTCCGGCTAATATAAAATAATGATGAGCAAACACGAAACAAAAAATTGCCCCCGCTGTAACCGGGTATTTGAATGCAAACCCGGCAGCATAACCCAGTGCCAGTGCAGCCGGATCCGGTTATCTGTAGAAGAAACTGCATT
>CAZBIK010000366.1:0-3316 GCA_964491955.1 uncultured Ferruginibacter sp. | reverse complement strand
ATGTGATGAACCAGGAAGGCGGCAAGCAAAGTGATTACGAGGTGCATCCCGAAAAACCGGTTGTAAAAATAACGGTGAACGGCAAATCACTGGAGCTACCCGTGATCGTTATCCCTGGCATGAATGCGGCCACCATCGCACTGGCAGTTGGATACGGCAGGGAAAGCGCTAAAAAAGAAGAGACAGCAAGCCTTATTGGCAGATCTGCCAATGGAGCCGGAAAGAACGTATATCCGATGATCGGTTTTAACGGAACCAATAATTATACTGCTGTAGCTACTATTGAAAAAACCGCCCATAAATATCCATTGGCACAAACCCAGGTGCATGGATTTACAGAAAGCCGCCCGGTTATTTATGAAACCAATCTTAAAAGTTATGTTGCCAAACCGGGTGCTATCCTGGAAGACGTAATTAAAGAGCGGGAAATGATCACCATTGAGGGCAGCAAGGATTTTGTGAAGGATGCCACCATGTACCCCGATTTTGATAAACCGGGCATTAAATGGGGCATGAGCATTGACCTGAATACCTGTACCGGTTGCAGCGCCTGCGTGGTTGCCTGTACGGCCGAAAATAATGTGAGCGTGGTGGGTAAGATGCAGGTACAGCGTGCACATGAAATGCACTGGCTGCGCATCGACCGTTATTTTACCGGTGACCTGGAAAACCCGGATGTGGTTTTTCAACCCATGCTTTGCCAGCATTGCGATAACGCACCCTGCGAAAACGTTTGCCCGGTGGCTGCAACAAACCACAGTACCGAAGGCCTGAACCAAATGACCTATAATCGTTGTATCGGTACAAGATATTGTGCAAACAACTGTCCGTATAAAGTCCGCCGTTTTAACTGGCTTGATTATACCGGTGCTGATAGTTTCAAGGATAATATGAACCCGATGGTGGGAACCTATATGGACGAATCGGTATTGCAGATGAAAGATGACCTGACCAGGATGGTTTTAAATCCAGATGTGACCGTTCGTTCAAGTGGGGTGATCGAAAAATGTCCTTTCTGCGTACAGCGTTTACAGGAAAGTAAGCTGGAAGCCAAAAAGAACCAGGACCCCAAACTGGTACGCAATGTAAAAGTGGCCTGTATGCAGGCCTGTCCTACACACGCCATCAGCTTTGGAAATGTTAATGATAAGGAAAGTGATGTATATAAGATCAGGAATACAGAGCAGAAACACCGTTCTTTCTATGTGATGGAGCAGTTGCACGTATTGCCTAACGTTAGTTACCTGGCAAAAGTGAGGAATACAGAAAGGCATATCGGGGTGGAAGGGCATGGAGCAGCAGCGCATGAAACAAAACCCCATGCATAGGCCCGGGAATAATAATTGTTGATATCAAAACCAAGTAAAAAATAAAAAGTAAGGATCAAAAAGAGGAAACCGTTTTTTCATTTTTGAACCTTCGCTTTTGACTTCAATCATAGATATGTCATTACTGAAATACGAATCGCAACAAAGGGAACCGCTGGTTGATGGTAACAAGGATTATCACCAGGTAACGGAAGATATCATACGTCCCATTGAGATGAAACCGAGCAAACTCTGGTACATTGGATTTTTTATCAGTGTCGGTTTATTATTATTTGGTGTGTACAGTGTTTACCGGGAGGTTACCTATGGTATCGGCCAGTGGAACGTGAACAAGACCATCGGCTGGGGTTGGGATATCACCAACTTCGTATGGTGGGTAGGTATCGGTCATGCCGGTACATTGATCTCCGCGATCTTATTATTATTCCGCCAGGGCTGGAGAACGGGCGTGAACCGCGCAGCTGAAGCGATGACGATATTTGCGGTAATGTGCGCCGGCCAGTTCCCGATCTGGCACATGGGCCGGGTTTGGATGGCTTTCTTTGTATTGCCTTACCCCAACAGCCGCGGACCTTTGTGGGTTAACTTTAACTCACCACTGCTCTGGGACGTATTTGCGATATCGACCTATTTCACCGTTTCCTTATTATTCTGGTACTCGGGACTGTTACCCGACCTGGCAACCGTAAGGGACCGTGCAAAAACAAAATTCCGTAAAATGTTCTATGGCGTTGCTTCTTTCGGCTGGACCGGGAGTACCAAACACTGGCAGCGGCATGAATCATTATCACTGGTACTGGCGGGTTTAAGTACACCGCTGGTATTGTCGGTACATACCATCGTATCTTTCGACTTTGCCACCTCCATCGTTCCGGGCTGGCACACCACCATCTTCCCGCCTTACTTTGTGGCAGGTGCCATCTTCAGCGGGTTTGCCATGGTGCAGACACTGATGATCGTACTGCGCAAGGTCTTTAACCTGCAGGATTATATCACCATAGGCCATATTGAGGCCATGAATAAGGTAATTGTACTAACGGGCAGCATTGTGGGCTGTGCGTACCTGACCGAATTGTTCATTGCCTGGTACGGGCAAAATCCATACGAGTGGTATGCCTTTAAAGAGAACCGGGCCAACCTGTTCAGTCCTTATGGCTGGAGCTACTGGCTGATGATGTTCTGTAACGTGGTATCGCCGCAGCTGTTCTGGAGCCGTAAGCTGAGGAGAAATATCACCGTTACTTTCTTCATGAGCATCATCGTAAACATCGGTATGTGGTTCGAGCGTTTTGTGATCATCGTTACTTCCGTGTACAGGGATTACCTGCCCTCTTCATGGAGTACTTATTACAGCCCTTCCATCTGGGAGATCGGTTTTTACCTCGGTACATTCGGGCTGTTCTTCACCTGTTTCTTCCTGTTTGCAAAATACTTCCCGGTTATTGCGGTAGCCGAGATCAAAGCTGTTCTAAAGACCAGCGGGGAAAATTATAAAGTAAAAATGAGTGACCTGGAAAAAGCAGATGCGGAGAAATTTTACCAGGAGGAAGTGGGGCATGGGCATTAACCCCCTCCGCCAGTCCTGAGCGCAGTCGAAGGAAAGGGGGAACTGGGAGTTCAAATATTTGAAAAGATTTTTAAATTTTAATACGCCAAAAGCCCCTTTAGGGGTTTAGGGCAAAAGCTTAAATTATGGCTGGAGGAATTAAAAAATTTGTTGTAGGATCCTTTACCGACGAAAAGGTTTTGTTTCCTGCGGTGAAGAATGTTCGCAAGGCAGGTTATAAGATACACGATGTGTACACACCTTTCCCGGTGCATGGACTGGATCATGCCATGGGCATCCGTGAAACCAGCCTGCACACCGCTGGATTTATTTATGCCATTACCGGTACCACCACAGCGCTTACATTCATGAGCTGGGTGTTCACCAAAGACTGGCCGCTGAATATCGGTGGTAAACCGAATTTTGCATTACCGGCCTGGAT
>CAZBIK010000365.1:0-3343 GCA_964491955.1 uncultured Ferruginibacter sp. | reverse complement strand
TAATGGTTGCTGGTTTAAAAACTTTTTGCATAACGGTTGGTTTTAGAGGTAGATGCCGGGTTCTTATAATTTGCACAAGCTTTGGTAATTATCCGGGGGCTCTTTGCATTTATTTAACATGTTGAAAAAGTTGGCCGACTTTTGTGGTAGTGAATAATATTGAATTGGTTTGTATAATTTTATACAATTTGGGTGTCAGGCTGAGCTTGTCGAAGCCGGTATAACTGTTAGAACCCGCCTTCGACAAGCTCAGCCTGACAGCATTTTTAAAATGAGGCACTGATAAATTAAATCCGATTTGGTTTGCTCCATCAACAACTGCTAACTTTACCTCGCCTGAACGGTAATCAGCCGGGCGGGCGATAATATATAAGATCAACTATCATGCAATTCGACAGAAAGAATTTAAGCAATGACGCATTAACAGAACTGTATAAAAAACTGCTGCTGCCGCGCATGATCGAGGAGAAGATGCTGCTGCTGCTGCGCCAGGGAAAGATCAGCAAATGGTTCAGCGGAATCGGGCAGGAAGCCATTGCAGTAGGTTCCACATTGGCCATGCAGCCCGATGAATGGATCATGCCCCTGCACCGCAACCTGGGCGTTTTCACTTCCCGCAAAATGCCGCTCAGCAAATTATTCATGCAGTGGCAGGGTAATAAGGAAGGATACAGCAAGGGCCGGGAAAGAAGTTTTCACTTTGGGAGCAAAGCACATCATATCTGCGGCATGATATCGCACCTGGGGCCGCAGATGGCGATTGCCGATGGTGTAGCGCTGGCGTATAAATTACGCAATGATCTGAAAGCTTCGGTTGCTTTTACCGGCGATGGAGGAACCAGCGAAGGCGATTTTCACGAAGCGTTGAACCTGGCAGCCGTTTGGGACCTGCCGGTGATCTTCATCATTGAAAACAACGGTTATGGTTTAAGTACGCCGGTGAGCGAACAATACCGCTGTAAAAATTTAGTGGATAAAGCGGCCGGTTACGGCATCGAAGGCATACAGATCGACGGCAATAATATTTTATCCGTGTACGATACCATCAAAGGGGTACGCGATTACTGCATCAAAAACCAGAAACCCTACCTGATCGAATGCATGACCTTTCGGATGCGCGGACACGAAGAAGCCAGCGGTGTAAAATATGTGCCACCCGAACTGTTTGAGATCTGGGGGGAGAAGGACCCGGTAAAAAATTATGAACAATACCTGGTCAGCGAAAATATTTTAACGGCTGCACAGGTTGAGCAGATCAGCGCAGAAACCAAATCCTATATTGAAACGGAACTGAGTATCGCCGGGAATGCAAAGCCGGTGCTGGTGGATACGGAAGAGGAAGTGAAGGATGTGTATGCACCGTCAGTGGTGAGTGGTGAGTCCCCAGTAAAGCAGTATAGTGATCTTTCAAACGAACAACGAACAACGAGAAACGGTCAACGTTTTATCGATGGCATCAAAGAAGCCCTGCATCAAAGCATGATCAAACATCCCAACCTCATCATCATGGGGCAGGATATTGCTGAGTATGGCGGTGCCTTTAAAATAACCGAAGATTTTGTGGAGGAGTTTGGCAAGGCCAGGATCCGCAACACACCCATTTGCGAGAGTGCTGTTGTTGGCGCTGCACTTGGTTTAAGCCTGGAAGGATACAAAGCCATCATGGAAATGCAGTTTGCTGATTTTGCTACAGTAGGTTTCAATCAAATAATCAATAACCTGGCAAAAATTCATTACCGCTGGGGTCAAAATGCTGATGTAGTTATCCGTATGCCAACAGGCGGTGGTGTGGGTGCTGGTCCATTTCATTCGCAAAGCAATGAAGCATGGTTTGTACATACACCGGGGTTAAAAGTGGTTTACCCAAGCACGCCTGCCGATGCAAAGGGTTTGCTGATCGCTGCCATCAACGATCCCAATCCTGTTTTATTTTTTGAACACAAGGCCTTATACCGTAGTGTAAGCGGCACCGTGCCGGAGGCCTATTACGAAGTGGAAATTGGAAAAGCCAGGCTGGTAACCAGCGGCGATGATATCAGCATCATTACTTATGGCGCCGGTGTGCACTGGGCAATGGACTATGCAAAGAACAACCCGGATATTTCTATTCATATTTTAGACCTTCGGACTTTGCTTCCTTTGGATTATGATGCAATAAAAGAAGCCGTTGCGGCCACAGGAAAAGTTTTGCTTTTACACGAAGACACATTGATAGGTGGGATAGGCGGAGAAATTGCCGCCTGGATCGCAGAACATTGTTTTGATCACCTGGATGCGCCTGTAATGCGTTGTGCAAGTTTGGATACACCCATTCCTTTTAACCTGGAACTGGAAAAGAATTTTATGGCGTATTCAAGACTGGATGAATCGGTGAAGAGATTGATGAATTATTAATATACTTTGGTGTTGATAAAAACCATTGCCATATTTCAATAATTTGGTTTTGCTCATCTAAAACTAACTGTAAAATGAAAAAATATTTTTTATGCATTGCCGCCATTATATTTTTTATTTCCTGTAAACAGGCAGATAAAAAGGCAACCGCAACAGCTGCACAATATGACAGTTCATACATGCCGGCTGTTTTTGCCGACCCCAACCGCAGCGCAAAAATAGAGACCGCATTTGCGGTCATTGACAGCCTGTATAAAAAACATGCAGCAGAAAACCATTTCCCGGCCATTTCATTTGGGTTGGTGGTAGACGGGCAGCTGGTGTACAAAAACAGTTATGGCTATACCGATGTGGAAAAGAAGATACCGGCTACCTCTTCTTCACTTTTCCGCATCGCATCCATGAGTAAAAGTTTTACCTGCATGGCCATTTTAAAACTGCGGGACGAAGGAAAACTGGACCTGGATGACCCTGCACATTTGTATATCCCGGAACTGCAGCATTTAAAATATCCAACAGCCGATGCGCCGGCAATCACCATCCGGCATTTAATGACGCATGGGGCGGGTTTCCCTGAAGACAATCCCTGGGGCGACAGACAGCTTGCCGATACGGATAAAGACCTGATGGATTTCATAGGCAAACAGATCAGCTTTTCCAATCCGCCCGGTATTGCTTTTGAGTACAGCAACCTGGGATTTGCCCTGCAGGGAAAGATCATTAGCAAAGTTTCGGGTATGCGTTACCAGGACTATATCAAAAAAAATATCCTGGAGCCCCTGGGTATGAACACAACCACTTATGAGTATGGCGATGTGGCTGCTGATAAACTGGCACATGGTTACCGTTGGTTAAATGAAAAATGGAATGAAGAAACCTTGTTACATGATACACCCGATGGATCCTGGGGAGCCATGGGTGCCATGATCAGTTCCATTGATGAGTTTGC
>CAZBIK010000364.1:0-3362 GCA_964491955.1 uncultured Ferruginibacter sp. | reverse complement strand
ATGCCGGCTGGCCCATGAATGGTTTCTTTAAAGGAAAACCTGTTTTGTATGTGGCGTTGGGGCTGGATTTTTAAAAGGAGTCTTTAAAAGAGATCAAGACAGCTTAAAGCCGTCTTGATCTCTCGTCCTCTAAATTAATTTGCTCTTTAAGTAATGCTGTTGGCTGGCGCAATATTTCAAACCATTTCCAGTTTGATATTGGCTTGCTTCGTTTCCCCCGCCGGTATGCCTGTTTAAATAAAAACCAGTATTCGGGCATGGTAATTAATCCATATAATACTGTGGCGATAACCGGAAAGGAAAGATGCCCGTTTCCCAGCATAAAACACTGCAGGCATCCTTCGCCTTCATCCGTGGTGTCGTAGTCCAATAAAATATGTTTGATGTCATGCCTGGCATAATAGGGCAACAGGTCCAGCTGTTTTCTATCCAAAAAACCGGCCAGGTCCCTGCCCAGTGTATTTGCAGGAAAATTTTTTAACTCCTCCAGGGAAAATGGAAATATTTCCGGCTTACGGATGAGCTGCAATACCGGTAATGCCATCCGGTGGGTTAAATAAACCAGCATTGCAGATCTCCATTTTTTAACCAGGCTATATGGCTTCATGATCAGGTTGTTTTTCTTTCAAGATTATACCAATCAATCTTTCTGCTCAAATACATGGCCAGGGCAAGCAAAACAAACAAGCCAATGCTTCCGAACAGCAGTGCATTATCCTGCATCTGTATCAATACATAAATGAACAAATACAAAACAGAAAGCAACAATGTAAAAATTGCCGTGGTCTTCACATTCTTAAAAATGCTGTGCGTGTACCAGCATAATAGAATGGTGGTGGCTACTGCTGCCGTTAAATAAGCCAGGGGAAAAAGAATATACTCCGAAATGGAAAGCAGCAAGGTATAAAAAACAACCAGGGCCATACCTATTAAAATGTACTGGAACGGGTGTACAGCCTTTTTCTGAAATATTTCTGTGAAGAAATAAGCAAAAAAAGTAAGTGCAATAATAAGGATGGCATATTTCAATGAACGCATGGTTTGGGCATACGCATCAAAAGGCGATAATAAAATAACTCCAAAACCACTTTCCCTTACTGCCATCGTTGTACTGTTGTTGCCGGTAAAAGTTTTGGGGAAATCCCGGTTAAATTTTGATATGGCCCATGTTGCTTCAAACCCTTTTTTGGAGATCTTCTCTGTATCCGGTAAATATTTTCCGTCAAACGCAGGGCTTGTCCAGTTTGAAGAAAACTGTACATTGGTACTGCTTCCGGTCGGCACACAATACAGTTTTTCGGATCCCTGCAATACCATTTCAATATAAAAACTGCTTTCCTTTTCAGAAAAGGAAGAATCCAGTGATACGGGTACTGAAATACCCTGTTGTACAATGCTGTTATCGGTAATACCGGATTGCATCTGTAAGATCTCCCCGTTCCATTTAATGGTTTGTTGCTTAATGCCTTTAAGGTCGGTTATGCCGAGACAAAATTTTGCTTCGCCCCATTTTACAGTTGCCGGGTCCACGCCAAGGGAAGCAATGCTGTTGTTAAAAAACTTTCCTTTCAGTATCAATGGCCGGGCTGTAAAAACGGGTACTTTGTAAATACTACGGTAACGTATTTCCGGTTCTATGACACCGTTGATGTCGAGTTGTTCCGGTAACAGGTAAATGTATTTTTTTTCAATGCTGTTGTTGGTGCCCGGTTCGGTATAGGGTATGCTTAAAAACGGGCCGGTGATGGTTTGTGCGGAAGACCATTTATTACTGATCTCTTTGGTCACTTCCAGTTTTCTTTCCTTACGTTCATTGGCCAGGTACATGATAAAGAACGTAGGGATCAGCAGGGCCAGTACCAAAAAGGCCACAAAAAAAGATTTGAAAACCAATTTGTTCTTTTGCCAGAAACCGGGTTGATTTTGTGCTTCCATGTTGTTTGTTTTAGATATTAAAAAGTACTTTGTATTTCAAAGTGTAATTACAAAAAAATTTATTTTACCGATCCGATCATTTTCGTCAAAGCATCCAGGTGAAGTTTGAATTCCTTTTCGCCCGAACGGGATATGGAATACGTGGTATTTGTTTTACGGCCGATAAAGCCTTTCTGGAATTTTACATAACCACTTTCCTCCAGCGTTTTTAAATGGCTGGCCAGGTTTCCATCGGTGATGTCCAGCAGCTCTTTCAATTCATTGAAACTAACCGCATCATTCACCATCAGGGCGCTCATGATGCCCAGGCGGATACGGCTGTCAAAGATTTTATTCAGATTTTCAATCGGATTTTTCATTCAGCTGATCAATTTATTTCCTTTCGTACTTCCACCACATCATGATACCATAAACAATATGCAATACGCCAAAACCCATCGTCCAGAACTGCAAGCCATAACCCACCCACCACAAATTGAACAGGCCCAGTACGATCTGCCCGTAGCCAAGATAACGCACTTCGCTCAATGTATATTTGCTGGCATTTACCAGCGCCAGGCCATAAAATACCAGGCAACCCGGTTCAACCAGGTCAAACTCCCCCATCTGCATCATGCGAATTAAAAAAATGGCGCCTGTGCCCAGGGGAATCACCATGTTCCAGAACAACCGCATGGTGGTTGCCCCCCAGATGGGTGTTCCGTTCTTCCTGCTGCGCAGGTAGGTAAATATAAAGGCAGAAATAAAAGCGCCCACAAATGTTAAGGTAGCGATCCAGAACAGGTCATTGATCAATGCATCGCCCGCCGAATTGATGAGCAGGCTCAGCTGGCAATCACCTTTAACCCAGCAATTGATCTTCTGGCTGGCAAACCAGGCACCGGCAAGGGCACAAATTCCGGCGGCAATGCCACTCAAACCACTCAGGCTGATAAACCGGCTGCTGCGTTCCATCATCTTTTTGATGTGCTGCAGGTCATCCAAAGGTTGTTGCTGTTTGTCCATATAAAAAGCACTTTGAGATACAAAGTAAGACATTGGATCTGAATTATGCAAATTAATTTTTGGAAGCCGGTCAAATCTTTACTTCACTGCAACGTTTCACATTTATTTAGGGCATATCTTTATTGAACCGTATCAATACAATCACACATAACATGTAATTCCAGAAATGATAAAAAATGTTCTCCTTTGCTTTCTGCTGTTATTTGCCAACAGCAGCTTTTCCCAAACTACAATAAAAACTGACAATATTGATATTGTAAGGGACTCCTTTGGCGTACCCCATATTTTTGCAAAAACAGATGCTGAAGTGGCTTATGGCCTGGCATGGGCCCAGGCCGAAGATGATTTTAAAAGCATGCAGGAAGTGATCCTGCCCGCCAAAAACCTGATGGCTTCCGTAATGGGCAAAAAAGGCGCGGCCG
>CAZBIK010000363.1:0-3391 GCA_964491955.1 uncultured Ferruginibacter sp. | reverse complement strand
AATGTGCGGACCTGGTTTCAATAATTTGGGCTATGCGATAACGTTAGACATGCTGGGAAAGGTGTATACGACCGGTTCTTTTGCAGGACCGGCAGATTTTGATCCGGGCCCGGGAACATTCATGATGAACTCCTCCGGGATCGACCTGTTTATTTCCAAACTGGATAACAATGGTAATTTTGTCTGGGCCAGATCTGCAGGTGCTGTCAGCCTGGACCAAGGGCTAGGGATTGCTGTTGACCGGTTTTTATACATTTATACAACCGGGTATTTTGGCGCTACTGTTGATTTTGACCTGGAAGCCGGAACCTATAACCTTACGGCAATACCTGTCTCGGATCCTTTCGTGCTTAAAGTTGCCCAGTGTGCTGCTGCCACCGATACCACCATTTCGGCATCAGCCTGCCGTTCATTTACTTTGAACGGTCAAACCTATACCACGAGCGGTACTTATCTGCAGGTGATCTACAATGCAGCGGGTTGCGACAGCATCATCACTTTAAACCTGGATATTTTTACAGAAGTTTACAGTACGGTAAATGCAACCATCTGCCCGGGCCAATCATTTTATGCGGGTGGCGCTTACCAAACCACAGCAGGTATTTACCGGGATACTTTACAAACACCATTGGGTTGCGATTCGATCATTACGACCAATTTAAATGTATTTCCAATACCCAATCCCGACCTGGGCCCCGACCGGCGTCTTTGTACAAACGAAGAGGTGATCCTTTCACCGGGTATTTTTTTAAATTATCTCTGGCAGGATAATTCTACGCAACCCGATCTCCCGGTGAACAGTGCCGGCATGTATTGGGTACGGGTTACTGATGGCAACAACTGTACTGCTACAGATACTTTATATATAATTTCCATTGACACCATACCCAATAACTTTTTACCGCCAAACCAGGAACTGTGTTATGGCAATTCTTTAAAAATAGAAGTGCCCGGTTATGCATCCTATTTGTGGAGCACCGGTTCCACAGCAGATCATATTTCACTGAATAGTTTTGGCAATTTTTATTTAACCGTAACAGACCATAACCAATGTACCGGTACGGATTCAATAAACCTGCAACGCAAAAACTGTTTCATGATCGGCATACCCAATGCATTCACACCCAATGGCGATGGTAAGAATGATGTATTTAAACCAACTATATTCCTGGAGGTAAAAGCATTCAGCTTTGAATTGTTTAACCGCTATGGCCAAAAGGTTTTTGAAACCCGTGAATACGGTAAAGGATGGGATGGAAATTTTAATGGTAAAGAACAACCATCCGGTTCTTATGTGTACCGCATAAAATTCACCAATATTTTTGGTTGGGAAACTGTTGAGAACGGCTCTGTTTTACTGATCCGGTAGAAAACCGGTATTTAAACAATATTACCTTTTATGGCTTTTGCAACAGCCTCTCCCTTTGAGTGTACATGGAGCTTTTCATAGATACTCCGGATATGCCCACGTACCGTATCAATACTGATGAAGCATGCATTGGCAATTAATTTATAGCTCATCCCTTTCACAAGACAGGAAAGGATCTCTTTTTCCCTTGCAGATAAGCTGAAAGCATTCGATTTCTGGGAAGAAGACTGGGCGGCAACAATTTTTAAAACTCTGGTAGCAACAGAAGGACTCAAAGGTGCTCCACCATCAAAGGTCTCTTTAATATATTCAATAAACCTTGCAGGTGTAGTGGTTTTTAAAATATACCCTGATGCACCGGCAAGAATGGATTGAAATATTTTTTCATTGTCGTCAAATATTGTCTGCATCAGTATCTTTAATTCCGGGTAATGGTCACGCAGTATTTTCACCGCTTCAATACCATTGATACCGGGCATTTCAATATCCATCAATACCAGGTCTGGTTTTGTTTCTTCTATATTTTTCAACAGATCCAGGCAGTCTTCAAAAGCTCCGCCACATACAATACCTTCGCTGCCGTTTAACAATTGAAAGAGGCTTAAGCGCAGGCTTTTATTGTCTTCGAATATGGTAACCCTGATGTCCTTTTTCATTTATTACAATTTTATACTGCAACCATCAGTTGGATAGCAGTGCCTTTTCCGGGCCACGACTCAATCACTAATTTTGCGCCCATTTCAGTTGCCCGTTTTTGCATGTTCTTTAATCCATTCCCGTTTGCCGGCTTACTGGCATCAAATCCCTTTCCATAGTCCTTAATAAGCAGGGTTAAATTATTTTTTTCTCCTTTAAGGGAAAACAAAGCCCTGTTGGCCGCAGCATATTTCACCATATTATTTATTGCCTCTTTAAAGATAAGGTACAGGTTCTTCCGGACATTCATCGGCAACTTCAATTTTGTAACATCATCATCAACAATAAACTCAAAGTCAATTTTACTGGCACCAAGCAGTTCATAGGCAAAACCCCTCATCCTTAAAATAATTTTTTCAAACTGGTCATTTTCAGGATTAATGGTCCATACAATATCAGCCATGGCATCCAGCATTTTTCGGGAACTTTCTTCAATCGTTTCGAGCAACGGGATCACTTCCTTCGACTGCTGTTGTGCCATTTGCGAAAAAATGGAAATACTGCTCAACGTGCTGCCTACATCATCATGCAGATCACTGGCAATTTTATTTCTCAGTGTTTGAAGTTTTAATTGCTGCCGGATGCTGTAACTCCTGTAACCGAAGATTGCAAGTACAAGCAATATTCCGAGTACCGCCAGTAAAAATACCTTCACCAGTTTTTGCCTGTTTATTTCCAGTGTTTGCAAATCTTTTTCTTTATTTAAGAGTACAACCTGGCTATGTTTTTTATCTACTTCCGCTTTGTGCCAGGCTGTTTCGGCACTGTCCTTCTGGTTTTTTAACTGCTGCATTTTACGTTCATTCCCGAATAAAAGTACTTCCTGTTCTTTAAGCAGAAGGCTCTGCTGCTGCTGTTGATTCAGCAGGATCTGTTGCTTGAGTTTTTCCGCACTTAAAATTTGCTGGTACTTTAGTGAATCCTCTTTTTTGCTAAACTCATATTGCACTTGCTGACGGAATATCTTCCCGGTATTTTCCTGGTTTATGGAACTGTCACGAAGGGCAATAAAATTTTTGTGATTGATAAAAGCCCCTTCCCAGTTCCCGGTTAAACTGTCAAGTCTTGACAGTGCTTCATAATTGTTTTTGATCAGTTCTTTTACCCCCCGTTCTTTTGAAAGGGCCAAACCATCATTAAGGAATTTTCTGGCTCCCTGGTATTGCGGCAGAACAGTATGACCCGACCCAAGTATTGATAAGAATCCAGCCACACAATCCAGGTACTTAATTTCTTTAAAAATCCCAAAGCTTTTAAACCTATAATCAAGGCTTTTGTTGAACAAATTTTGTTGATTCGTCAGCAATTTTCTTAGCTTCTATGTCA
>CAZBIK010000362.1:0-3414 GCA_964491955.1 uncultured Ferruginibacter sp. | reverse complement strand
CCTATCGCCTTGCGTACACCAACTTCTTTTGCTCTTTTCCCGGATTTTGCGGTGGTTAAGTTCATGAAATTGATACAGGCAATTAACAGGATGCAGAATGCAAGAATGAGAAAGATCCTCAACTGGTCAATTTTACCTCCAATAGATTTTCCATTTTCGAATTCGCTGTACAAATGCAATTTGCTCAATGGATGAAGTATGGCTTCGGAAGTGGTTGTCTTATCATTACGCAGATAAATTCCCTTCATGGCTGCGCTTGCCTTATCAAAGAGATCGCTATTTTGCAACTGCACCAGGGTTAAATAAGAATTATCACCCCAATTGGTCTTTTTTAATTCAGGCATTATTTTTTCTGCAAACACCCAGGGTAAGAGGTAATCAAACTGAATACTGTTGTTGGGTGCTACATCTTCAATTATGGCTTCTACTTTTAAGGATTCGCTGTTGTCGAATTTTACGATTTTATTAATTGGATCTTCGTTTCCAAACAGGCTCTTAGCCAGAGTTTCGGTTAGGATAACGGTATTTACTTCCTGCAGAACTGCATTTGGATTTCCCTTTACAAATTTATAATCGAGTATTTTTAAGAAAGCCGGATCTGCATAACGTGCTTTCTTTTTAAATTTCTTGTCACCATTGCTGATTAACTGGGGGCCCATAGATGCAGAGCGCGAGGCAAGGGCCACACCCGGTATTTTAGCGCTTACTTCGGCCGCCATAGCGCCGGGAGTTACGTCGACACTGAAGATCTTACCATCCGATTTGATGTTATTATAAACTACATAGGTGTTTTCCTCATTACTAAACTGCTTGTCGTAACTCCATTCGTAGTTTACATAAAGCAATAAAACCATACAGCTGGCCAAACCAATCCCTAAGCCACCCACATTGATTAATGTAAATCCTTTGTTTTTCCAAAGATTCCGAAACGCGATTTTAAAGTTTAATGTAAACATCTGCTGCGATTAAAATTGATATGAGGCCAATATCCAAAGCCTGTGCCAAAGCAAAAAACAACCCTAAAAACGCTAATAATCAGGCAATTAAAAGTAAATCCAATAAAAACTGTTCATTATCGGACTATCAATATACAGAATCGAACAGTAGAAAATGAACGCCTGATACGCTTAAAGGTACACCTTTATGAAGAACACCGCCGTGATGATAAAGTTAAAAATAACGATTCCCATCCGCAATTTAACAGGATCCATTCTTTTTGTATACTTCGCCCCAAAGTAACCACCCAAAATGGTTGCAACCAGCATCACACTGGTTTCGGGCCATGCCACTTTCCCTGCAATAATAAACAAGGTCACGGCTATTGCATTGGCAATACTCACAAACAATGTTTTATTGGCGTTAATCACTTTGATATCCGAAAGACCGAATAAGCTCCACACGGCCATCATCATAATTCCAACGGCCCCACCAAAGTAACCGCCATAGATCCCTAGCAGAAACTGCCCGCTAAGCACGATTCCGCCCCCAATATGAATTTTTTTTCGCAATTGATTTCCCAGTTGTTTGCCGAAAGCAAAGGCAAGTGCCCCGGTTAACAGCAGCCAGGGTACGAGCGTACTAAAACTGGCAGAAGAGGTATTTAAGAGCAGCAATGCTCCCGAACAACCACCTGCAAAGGTGAGCAAAATCATCAGGCGCATAGACACATTCGGAAAAGGTTTGATAAATTCTTTGTACTCCCAGGCACTGACCAGGCTTCCGGGAAACAGAGCCACTGTACTTGAGGCATTGGCAGAAACCGCAGGAACCCCTGCATATAACATTGCAGGGAAAGTAATAAATGAACCACCACCCGCAGCGGCATTCATAGCGCCAGCCAATAAACCGGCAAAGAAGAGTAAAAATATCATTCCGCTATTTTTTATAAAAGTAAACAGAGAATACCAACAAACACAATCTAAGTTTGCTGTACTTTGATGGTCACAGTTACTTTCCAGATAGAAATAACTATTGTTCTGATCATAAGATTTGCTAATGAAAATTTCTTAATTTTATTAAAAGCTTAACATGTAATACTTTAATTATGAAAAAGTTTTATACTATCCTTATTGTTATCGCCTTTTTAGTCATGAATGTCAATCTTTATGCGCAACAATGTGCAGGCCACCCACTGTTTAGTAACCTGCCCAATTTTGAAGTTTCGGAATGCAAAAACAGGGAGTTCGACAAACTGGAGTTTACATTGACGGATAAAAAAAACGGATCTGTTGTGGTAGAAAAATCAGGCGAATTTACTGAAGTAGCCTTTAAATGGATTGGGGAATGGGAAAAGCGTCCTGCTGCAATTCAAATCTATCAGAACTATAAAAATGCAATTGTAAAAGCAGGAGGAGAACTGCCAGATGCCTACAACAAAAACGGCACCTTTTACGGAAAAATGAAAAAAGGAGGTGCTACATATTGGATACAGGTCTATACGGATGGGAGTGGTTACTATTATGTGAGCAGTGTAAAAGAGGGCGCGATGCATCAGGATATAGCAGCCATTACTGCCGATGAGATAAAAAAAGGAATCGCAGAGGAAGGAAAAATGGCGATCTATGGGATACTTTTTGATACAGATAAGGCCAGCATAAAACCCGAGTCGGCTGGCAGTCTGAAAGAAATAGCCAGTTTTTTAAAGGCAGCACCAGCTGTAAAGGTGTTTATCGTTGGGCATACCGACAATACAGGTGATTTCCAGCACAACCTCAACTTATCCAAACAAAGAGCGGCATCTGTGGTAAGCGAATTAACCAGTAAATATGGGGTAAACACCGGGCAACTAACCGGAGATGGCGTTGGTCCTTTATCTCCTGTGGGATCAAATTCAACCGAAGCAGGAAAGGCACGTAACAGAAGGGTTGAAATCGTGCGTAAATAAAATCCCTCTGATCCCAGCTATTTTATGGAAAAAAGGAAAGTATTACATCATAAAAAAAAAGACCTATGAAGTTGATGATACTTTCAATCCTGTGTTTCATTACCAGTTTTTCCAAAACATTAGCCAGCGAATGTTACCGCTACCATACCTCTTCAAAATATTCGGCAATGATCTCAAAGGGAAAACCTGTATTACAGGTACGTGTGATTGATCCAAATGGGATCAGCATTGCCGAGGAGCAAATCTTTCCCATTCAGCTGTCCTGCAAAAGTATCAGCATTGTTTCCACATATGGCGAAGACATTCTTTTACTGGCCGATGATATTTATTACCTGATGTCCAATGGCCCGGCCTACGATAAGAAAGAAATAACACCTTTGAAAATTTCGGAAAAGAGAAACGTAGAGCAGGTTTTACAAACCAATATCCTCCGCATAAAAGGACAATGGTTCTATTTTCAGCGTAATCCATCATCCGGAAAACTAAATAAAACACTGATCAGCACATTACCCAATCATCCGGTTATCCTT
>CAZBIK010000361.1:0-3419 GCA_964491955.1 uncultured Ferruginibacter sp. | reverse complement strand
GTACAAGTCCGTGGTGGGGAAAAGATAGAGCATTTGCCCCAGCTGAAAAGCCGACTATGAAGATTGGCTATAATGCTGCAGCTGGAGGCACATGTACAAAATTCATTACGGTTAACTCTAATGACGCCCAAACCAAGCAGATCACCATCAAAGGTGAGGTATGGAAAACTCCAGGCAGTTCCGCCCCGGAGAACAAAGGGCTGAATGACCTGAAAAACTAAACATAAAAAAATATTACTATGAAGAAATTATTACTGGCTGTAACAGCCATCACTTTTTCATCTTTGCTGTTTGCCCAAAAAACAGTTGCAGATATCGCTAAGTTTGATACAGAAACGATCAACCAGGGTAACCTGAAACTGAACGAAGCAAAAGAAGTGCGTTTTACTGTTACCAATATCAGCAAGGAACCACTGCTTATAGAAGAAGCAAAACCCGGATGCGGATGCACACTGGGTGATTATACCAAAGCACCGATCGCACCGGGTGCTACCGGTTTCATTTCTGCAAAATTCAATGCCGCTACTGTGGGCCATTTTGATAAACACATTTCTGTAAAATTTGCCGGTGTAGATGAATTAAAAAGTATTTCAATAACAGGGGATGTTTTAAGCCCGGAGGATTATGATAAATGGGCAGCAACCAATGAGGCGAAAAAGAAAACAGATGCTCCGTCCAAATCAGCAAACAGCACCAAATCAAAAACATCTTTAAAAAACTAATACATTTTAATTTTTTACAATAAAGCCCGTGCAATACTGCATGGGCTTATTTTTTGCAGGTAACGGGCCTGGCTGCCTGAATTTTTTCAGTTAATCGCACCCGTTATCAATACTAATTTTTAAAAGTTACCGTTAATAGCAATAGTATTGAAATCCTGCTAACCCAAATTGCTATCCTATGACCTGTTCAAGCTTTCCCTTAATAAGGGGTTGTGATCAAACGTGTTTTTACCACGTATTTCCCGCACCCGGGAGCCCATTTCAAAAAAAAATAACCGGTACTTAATTAATCAGAAAAGGTATTGCACAAATATGTCTTTAACTGATTTCAATTACCTGTACACCTGTAATTATTTGCCATAACCCGGCAACCTACATATTTTGTTTTTATGGATTGTTTGGATAACAACAAAGCCCCTCTTTCCAGAGGGGTTTTTTTTGAACCAAAATGCATGAATGGATGTTTAGTTAAAAAACCAATTTTTTAACTTTATCTAAATAATACTTTATGCAACTGACAACCGGACAAACGGCGCCTGATTTTACACTGTACAACACCGATAAAAACAAGGTAAGCCTGTCGGATTTCAGCGGGAAAAATGTACTGCTTTTATTTTTCCCCCAAGCCTTTACCGGTGTTTGCACCAAAGAATTATGTGCAATAAGGGACGATATTAGCCGTTACAGTAATGTACATGCCCAGGTTATCGGCATTTCTGTTGATTCTGTCTTTACCTTAAAGCGTTACCAGGAAGAACAGCAATACAATTTCCCGCTGTTAAGCGATTTTAACCGGGAAGTTTCGGCTTTATACGGCACCTTATACGAGAACTGGATACTGGATATGAAAGGAGTAAGCAAAAGGTCGGCCTTTATCATCGACAGATCGGGCAAGGTTCAATATGCCCAGGTGCTGGAAAATGCAGGGGAAATGCCCGATTTTGAAGTTATAAATAAAAAATTAGATGTATTAAACGGCCAATTGGCAGATATTTAACAGCAGCCGTTTAAATAAAAAATGATTTTATTACATTTTTTTGGTCTAGATTTATGAAAGTAAAGCGTTTACAAAGTATTGTTTAATTAAAACATTTTGTATATTTTTACCCGGTTGAAAAAAACATTGTACATATTAATTTTACTGATTGGAATAACTTTTACATCTTTTGCTCAAAATACAAACCCTAACCAGGGCGAACCCATAGCAAAACTGATAAAGCCTTATCCAATACCTGCCACTACGGCCATCAATTTTGATTTCCAGTATGGTGACAATAAAACCTTTTCCCTTCAGATCTATAATTTTATGGGAAAAAAGATCGTAGACATCACCCAAATGCTTCCCCGTATCAGCATGTCACTGGAAGAATTCTACCGCGGGATCTAGGTAAACCAGCTCCGGGATAAAGAAGGAAAGATCATCGAATCCGGCAAATTCCAGGTCGTTAAATAATCCATCCACTTTCATCACATCACCTGCACGATCAAAAATTTAAGATAGTGGGTATTTTCATGCCCGTAAATGATCGGGTGGTCTGCCGATTGTGCACTAAAAACTACCTGCCTTATTTTCCGTTTGGCATCTGTTGCAGCCATTTGAATGATGTCCAGGAACAACCCGGGTTGTACCAGGTTTGTACAGCTGGATGTAACGAGGAAGCCCCCGGGCTTTACCAGTTTCATTCCCCTTAAGTTGATCTCTTTATAGCCTGCAACGGCTTTATCAATGGTGGCCCTGCTCTTGGAAAATGAAGGCGGGTCGAGCATCACCACATCCCACTGTTTTCCTTCCTTTGTCCATTCTTTCAACACATCAAAAGCATTTACACATACAAAGCTGCATACATTTTCCAGTCCGTTCAAAGCAGCATTTTTATTGCACATATCTATTGCATTTTGCGAAATATCCAGTCCCAGCACTGAACTGGCTCCATAATGTGCAGCACAGATCTCGAATGACCCGGTATAACAAAATGCACCCAGTACATCAGCGTCTTTTACGATATGCTGAATGGCCCGCCGGTTATCCTGCTGATCCAGGAAGAACCCGGTCTTTTGCCCGTTGGCAATATCCACATGAAACAATACACCATTCTCTTTTATGATTATATTGGTATCAAATGGAGCGGATAAAAAACCCTTTTGCTGCACCATTCCTTCCAGTTCCCGTACAGGAACATCATTGCGTTCGTAAATGCCTTTGGGGCTGAAAACCTGTTCCAGTGCCTTAACAATGGCGGGTTTCCAAACATCAATTCCCAATGCCAGTGTCTGTACCACAAAATAATCATTGAATTTATCAATGATCAGTTGTGGAATGTCATCTGCCTCGCCAAAAATGAGCCTGCAGTTCTCGGTATACCCGATCTTTTTCCGGTATTCCCAGGCCTGCTGTATCCGGTTTAAAAAAAACCGGTCATCGATCATTTCCTCTTTATCGCGGGTGAGTAACCGAACCATGATCTGCGATTGCGGGTTGATATAGCCCCTGCCGATGAATTTTTTGTCGTGGGTATATACATTCACAATTTCACCGGGCTTTGCTGCTGCATCCAGAGCCTTCCCCGTATTTACCTCATTCCCGAAAATCCAGGGATGCCCGGTTTCCACCCTCCTGCTTATCTTTTTGTTTAAAAAAATGCTTTTCATGGGGCAAAGGTAGCAGCCCGTTATGCCCAAACTTTGTCTTTTTTGGTC
>CAZBIK010000360.1:0-3434 GCA_964491955.1 uncultured Ferruginibacter sp. | reverse complement strand
CCCGCATTTTATTTTTAATTCCCTGAACAGCATCCGGGCGCTGGTGGATGAAAATCCAAAAAGGGCAAGAAGGGCTATCACCGAATTAAGCAATATCCTGCGCAGCAGTATGCAGGCCGAAAAATCGGAAACCGTAACTTTGGAAAAAGAACTGGATATCGTAAAGGATTACCTGGCCCTGGAACAGATGCGTTTTGAAGAAAGGCTGAAAATTGAATTTGAAATTGATGAAGATACCCTGCAGCACCCGGTGCCTCCGATGATGTTGCAAACCCTTGTTGAAAATGCCATCAAACATGGTATCAGCAGGCAGATAAAGGGAGGTGTTGTGCGTATTGTTGCTGATTATAAAAATAATCACCTGGAGTTGCTGGTACAAAACACCGGCCAGCTATCCGCCACACCAAACGGGGATGGTTTTGGCATTAAAAGTACACAGGACAGGTTAAACCTGATGTACCAGGGTAAGGCAGTTTTTGAGATCCGGAACCTGGGTACAACCATGGTTGAATCGAAAGTAATTTTACCGGTGATCATTTAATATATTTATTCAACGGGCCTTTCGTCCATGCTCCGCTGATCCTGCCTGCAGGCAGACAGGGATCTTCCGGGGCAGGAAGGCTCAAAATCTGAGATACCATGCAAAAGGCATTAATCATTGATGATGAAAGATTAGCCCGCAATGAACTGAAGAAATTATTGCTGGAGTTTCCCGAAATTGAAGTGGTTGGCGAAGCAGCAAATGCTGCAGAAGGACTCGATAAAATTGAGAACCTTTCTCCCGACCTGGTATTCCTCGACATTCAGATGCCGGGCAAAACCGGGTTCGACATGTTAACAGAACTCGACAGTGCGCCACATGTGATCTTTACAACTGCCTATGATGAATACGCGCTGAAAGCCTTTGAAGTAAATGCGCTTGATTACCTGATGAAACCCATAGAGCCCAAGCGGCTGGCCGATGCCATTCAAAAACTGCAGCTGGCCGAAGAAAAAGAAATGGCTGCAACCATGGCCGGCATCAACCGGGGCGTATTAACAGAACTGGACCAGGTTTTTGTAAAAGACGGTGAGCGCTGCTGGTTTGTAAAACTGGGAGAGGTGAGGTTGTTTGAAAGCGTGGGCAATTATGCCAAGGTATTTTTTGGTACCTACAAGCCATTGATCTTAAAATCGCTGAATGCACTGGAAGAAAGGCTGGATGAAAAAACATTCTTCAGGGCCAACCGCAAACACATTGTAAACCTGCGCATGATCGATAAAATAGAACCTTATTTCAATGGCGGGCTTTTATTGGAATTACATGGAGGCGAAAAGATCGAAGTAAGCCGCAGGCAGGCGGTTAAGTTTAAGGAGATGATGAGTTTGTGAGGTAAAAAAAGGTTTAATGGTTTAAAGGTTTAATGGTTTAAAGTATAAAGTTTAAAGTATGATCAGTAAAAAGTTTGTTTTGTTGCACAGCATCTTATTGCTGTGTTTTTTTTCTGCCGCTGCCCAGAACATCGATAAAATTATCAACCCGGCCGAGGTGGAGCGTATTGAAAAAATACTGTCTGCAGATGATATGCAGGGCCGGAAATCCTTTACGCCCGGGATCGATAAAGCTGCGGATTTTATCGCTGCCGAATTTGCAAAAAGCAAACTGGCATTCTGGGGCAACAGCCAGTCCTATTTCCAGGAAATAGACATGATCAAAGCCAAAACCACTGAACTGAACGGTACCCTGGATGCAGAAACACTGGGCACTACCAATGTGGTGTTAAACACTTCATCGCCCGACCTGCACATTCATGGCCTGCCCGGCTATGAAACCGTGATCGTAAAAAAAGAAGATGATTTCAGCAAGATGATCGCTCCATTAAGTCAATCCCAGAAAAACCTGCTGGTATTGGTAGATACGGCGCATTATCATTTATTCAGAAGGATACAATGGGTAACCGGCAGGGATAAGTTTGTTTCTCCATACACCCAGGTTTTTGTGCTCACCACGAATACCAAACCTGCTGCCCTGCAACTGCATGCAAAAGTGGATATCACCAGGCAAAAGTTGAAAAATGTGATTGGTGTTTTACCGGGCACGAAACCGGAAAAAAAGGATGAGTATGTAGTATTCAGTGCCCATTATGACCATATCGGCATCGGCAAACCCGATCAGCATGGCGACAGCATCTACAACGGTGCCAATGACGATGCTGCAGGCACCACGGCTGTAATGATGCTGGCCAAATATTTCAGTGAATTAAAGAACAATGAACGCACATTGATCTTTGTTGCTTTTACCGCCGAAGAAATGGGGGGTTATGGAAGCCGTTATTTCAGTAAAAATATTGACCCCGAAAAAGTTGTGGCCATGTTCAATATTGAAATGATAGGTACCGAAAGTAAATGGGGTGCCAACAGCGCTTATATAACCGGTTTTGATAAAAGTGATATGGGAAAGATCTTACAGGCCAACCTGGCCGGATCAAAATTTAAATTTGAACCCGATCCCTATCCGCTTCAGAATTTATTTTACCGCAGTGACAATGCTACCCTGGCCGCTTTGGGTGTACCGGCACATACCATTTCCACAGCAAAAATGGAACAGCCCCCCAACCACGAACCCAATTACCACAAACAAAGTGATGAGATCGGTACGCTGAACATGAACAATATGGCGGAGATCATTAAAGCCATTGCCATCAGCAGCAAAACGATCATCAGTGGAAAGGATACACCATCGAGGGTGGAGAAAGCTAAGTAAGTTTGGATCTTTATTTCTATTTAAAAAATTTAATGAAGTATATGCACCGTATGTAACTAATTATAGTAGAGGTGTAAGTACATTAAATAATTATATTATGAGTAATCAGTTAGTTGAAAACATATTACAACAGGTAAAACAAAGATATTTACATAGTTCGAATATCGACGTATACGGCCTATTAATACAGCCTGTTCAAAGATTGCCACGATATATCTTACTATTGCAAGAGATGTTAAAAAAAATGCCATATGGTCATTGTGATCGGGGTAATGTTATTTTAGCCATAGAAGAAATAAAAAATGCAACTACCGATGTGAATAAACAACAAGGTGTTGTTGATACGATCCACTGTGCAATACAAAACGATACAGAACAGTTAGATCGAATAATAAGTCTAGTTATACCTCCGTTAGATCCAAGTTTAATCAAGATGATGCAATTTATTCAAGAAGGTCCGATAAATTGGTTTGATCCGACGAAAAGCAAATGGCGCAAAAGATGGTATTTTATGTTAAACGATCTATTTATCATTTGTGTTCCTGAGAAATCTAAAAAACGTAGTAGTAAAAAGAGGTTAACTTATATTGACGGTAGTAGTAGTTTTAACGGTAATAGTAATAGTAGTAATACAATAAATAATTATGGTAATCACAGTTTTAACGGTATTAGTAATAGTAGTAATACAATA
>CAZBIK010000359.1:0-3486 GCA_964491955.1 uncultured Ferruginibacter sp. | reverse complement strand
TGAACTATTTTTGTTGCCGTGTCAATTTTATTGCCATCAGCCGTTATTCCATATTTGCCTTCGGTGGAAACAACAGCGCTGTTGTCACTTACATCTATCATGTATTCGTTCACTTTATTCACAAGCCTGGGCGTATCATTCACGGTTTCCAGGAACCCAATGCTGCCGGCAATTTTTTCGGTTGTGGATGAAACGGTCCTGTCGGTATGTTTTTGTGCCCAAAGCGTAAGCCCGGTTGAATTCTGGTTATAGATGGTCCAGAAAACAATGGAGATGGCAAATATGAATAACAGGGAACCAATGCCTTTCTTATCTGCTCCCTGTGCTTTCACATACAGCGAAACATAAAATGCAATGATCGGCAAACAGGCAAAAATAAAAGCGTCATTGGCAGGCGTGCCCATTAATGTAGTGCCGAATATTTTAGTGGGTACGATCCATCCGATGATTGCAGCAATAATGGCCGGTAAAAAAACGTAAGAAAATATTTTTGATAAAGGCATGTCTTCGGCCTGTACCGGCTTTTTCACGTCTGCATATTTTACCGATTTTAAATTAACGGCCAGTATGATCATCCCGATCACCAGGCCAACACCTGCAGCAGCAAAAGCATAACCCCATCCATATTCGTTTCTTAAATAGGCGGCCACAAAATTGCAGACAAAAGCGCCGATGTTGATGCCCATATAAAAGATATTGTACGCATTGTCTTTTAATGGCTGCAGGTCGGGCCTGTTATATATATTGCCAAGCAGGGTGGAAATATTGGGTTTAAAAAAACCATTACCCACAATGATCATGGCGAGGCCGGAAAACAAAGCTGTATTACCCGGTACCGACAGGCAGAAATATCCCAATGCCATCAGCGATCCTCCCAGGAAGATCGATTTGGTATATCCCAGGATCCGGTCTGCGATCAGCCCGCCGATAAAAGGAGTGAGGTAAACCAGTGCAATAAAACTGCCTACAATATCAGCACCTATATTCTGCGAAAAACCCTTCCCGCCTGTTGTGGTATCGATCAGGTAGAGAAACAGGATACCCACCATTAAATAATAGGCGACCCGTTCCGACATTTCTGTAAAAAACAGGATATATAATGCTTTGGGATGTTTACCGAGTTTAGCTTGTTCACTCATGATAGTTGGTTTTAGTTTCCGGTTAGATGGTTTAGTTGCCCAAAATAGCAAAATTTGGGGTAGCAAAAACAAAACAGGCTATCTATTTTATGAACTTACTTGACAAAAAATATGCTTATGAACCGGGCATTTTAAAAATATATTGTGAAATGAACGGTGAGAATTTTAAATTCGCAAACCAATACCTAACCCATACAATTCAAAATAGCCATGAACATTCTTTTGATCGGAGCAGGCGGAAGGGAACATACGCTGGCCTGGAAACTGAAACAAAGCCCGCTTTGCAGCAACCTATTTATAGCACCCGGGAATGCCGGAACAGCCTTATGCGGCACCAATTTATCCATTGGCATTTCTGATTTTGAGGCCATAGCCAATGCCTGCACTGAACATGCCATTGATATGGTGATGGTGGGGCCCGAAGAACCATTGGTAAAAGGAATCTATGATCATTTTCAAAATAACCCGGGCCTCCGGCATATTAAAGTGATCGGCCCTTCAAAGGAAGCTGCACAGCTTGAAGGCAGCAAAGCCTTTGCGAAAGCATTCATGAAAAGGCACGGGATACCTACAGCAGCTTATGAAGAATTTACCGCCGATAAATACCTCGAGGGTGTTGAATTTATTAAAAAGCAATCGTTACCCATTGTATTAAAAGCCGACGGGCTGGCTGCCGGAAAAGGTGTGCTGATCTGCCAGAACCACCTGGAAGCAGCTGCAGAATTTGAACTGATGCTGCTCAGGTCTAAATTTGGAGAAGCCGGGAAAAAAGTGGTGATCGAAGAATTTTTAAAAGGGATCGAGTTAAGCATTTTTGTATTGACCGATGGTAAAAATTATGTGTTGCTGCCCGAAGCCAAGGATTACAAACGTGTTGGCGAAGCAGATGCAGGGCTAAATACAGGCGGTATGGGCGCAGTAAGCCCGTTGCCTTTTGTGACCCGGGAATTCCTGCAAAAGGTACGCGAACAGATCATTGAACCAACCATTGCCGGATTGCAAAAAGACAAACTGGTATATAAAGGATTTATCTTTTTTGGTCTGATGAGCGATAACGGAGAACCCAAAGTGATCGAATACAACTGCAGGATGGGCGACCCCGAAACGGAAGTGGTGATCCCACGGATAAAGAACGACCTGGTTGAACTGCTGGCGGCAACAGCTGATCAACGGCTTCATGAGGTCAACATTGAAACAGATGAACGTGCTGTTGCAACCGTTGTGGCAGTGAGCGGCGGGTATCCCGGTGATTATGTAAAAGGTAAAGTGATCCTTGGGCTGAATGATCTTGTTTTGGAAGATTGTATCATTTTTCATTCAGGAACAAAAAAAGATGGAGACGAGATCATCACCAATGGTGGCAGGGTACTGGCAGTTACATCCTATGGTGCAAATATTGCAGAGGCGGTAGAGCAATCCAATTACATGCTGGAGCAGTTGCACTTTGAAGAGATGTATTACCGCTCTGACATTGGTTTTGAATTTACTTTCCAGGAAAAACAGCCATGATCTTTTGTGGTATTTACTGTGTTAAAATCTGCGCAATACGCAAAGCCTGCTGAATATATCAGTAAACTGAAACAACCCCGGTTCATTCCAAAAAGCGCACAATGCGAAAGTTTCTGTAAAACTTTGAAAAATAAAGGATTTGCGGTTGTTATTTCAAATATTTTCCACCAACTTTGCTGGCATTGATTAAAATCCTTTTTCACACACAACCATATGGGCCTTTTTAATTTTTTTACACAGGAAATAGCTATTGATCTGGGTACGGCAAATACCCTTATTATACACAATGATGAGATCGTGGTAAATGAACCTTCCATTGTTGCATTGGACAGGAATAATCCCAAGAATATTTTAGCCGTGGGCAAGAAAGCATTGATGATGCATGAAAAGACCCACGAGAGTATCCGTACCGTTCGTCCGCTGAAAGACGGTGTGATCGCCGATTTTAACGCTGCCGAGCTCATGATCCGGGAAATGATCAAGCTGATCTATCCCAAAAAGCCATTGTTTGCACCCAGCTGGCGCATGATGATCTGCATACCCAGCAGCATAACGGAGGTTGAAAAACGTGCCGTTCGTGACAGTGCTGAACAGGCTGGCGCCAAGGAAGTTTATTTAATTCATGAACCCATGGCAGCTGCACTGGGTATTGGTATCGACGTGGAAGAACCCGTAGGGAATATGATCATTGATATCGGCGGTGGTACCACGGGTATTACTGTTATTGCACTGGCCGGTATCGTTTGCGATCAAAGTATCCGTATTGCAGGCGATGAATTTACAGCAGATATCATGGAAGCGCTTCGCCGTTACCACAGTTTACTGATCGGTGAGCGTA
>CAZBIK010000358.1:0-3490 GCA_964491955.1 uncultured Ferruginibacter sp. | reverse complement strand
GGTTCCGGATACAGCATTTTTCAACAGGAAATCAGCATTGTTTACCGCTGCTGTTAAAAACTGCTCTTCTCCAAACACCCGGAAAGCCTGCGTATAACCGGCGATCATCAGGGCATTCCAACTGCTGAGTATCTTATCATCAAGGCCAGGTTTTATTCGTTTATCCCTGAGCGGCTTTAGTATTTTTTTGCAGGCATCAATGATATTGTTCAGCTCAGGAACGGAAATATTAAATTGTCTGGCAACTGCTTCTTCTGTTTTGTTCCTCAATAAAATACTGTTGCCATGCTCCCAGTTACCTGCTTCGGTAATGTGATAATATGCAGCAAATATTTCAGCATCGTTCCCCAGCGCTTTTTCAATGTCAGCCTTTGTCCATACATAATATTTACCTTCCACGCCTTCACTGTCTGCATCCAGCGAAGCATAGAAACCGCCGCCGGGATCAGTCAATTCCTCCTCCACGAAAGCCAGTGTTTCGTAAACTGCTTTTTTGTACAGCGGATCTTTTGTTTGCTGGTATGCCTTTGCATAAAGGCTTACCAGTTGTGCATTATCATATAGCATCTTTTCAAAATGCGGCACGTGCCAGCCGGCATCGGTTGAATACCGGGCAAAGCCCCCCTGCAGGTGATCGTAAATACCACCCAGCGCCATATTATCCAATGTGACCGTAACGGCTTTTAAAGCTTCCGTGTTTTTACTGGTATAATAATAATGAAGCAGATACTCCCAGTTAGACGGCATGGGAAATTTGGGTGCCCGGTTGGCGCCGCCTTTAATAAAATCGATTTGACCTTTGGCAATACTGAATATCGCATCAAGCTCATCAAGCGAAAATATTTTTCCGCCTTCTTTAAAATTCACCTGCTCTGTTGCCTGGATGCCTTTGAAAACCTGTTCAGCGCTTTTCTCCAGTGATACCGGGTTTTTATGCTGCAGGTCAGCAAAATATTCCATCAACTGTATCCAGTTTTTTTTGGGGAAATAGGTTCCTGCATAAAAAGGCCTGCCATCGGCCAGTGCCAAAGCATTTAATGGCCAGCCGCCGCTGCCGGTGATCAGTTGTGCGGCCGTCATATATACCTGGTCCACATCGGGCCTTTCTTCACGGTCAACTTTTATACAAACAAAATGTTCATTCATGATGGCAGCCACTTCCACATCTTCAAAACTTTCGTGCTCCATTACGTGGCACCAGTGGCAGGCGGCATAACCAATGCTGATGATGAGCATTTTGTTTTCAGCTTTGGCTTTTTGCAAGGCGGCTTCACCCCAGGGATACCAGTTTACCGGGTTGTGTCCGTGCTGCAGCAGGTATGGGCTGCTTTCATGGATCAATGCATTGGTATATGGATGAGTCGCTTTCATAATTTTTCTATGGTTTAAATAACCTGGCAGTTAATTTGATTAAAATTAAGCAATAAGCAAAACAGATCTTACATTATTCATACACTGGCAAATAAAAAAAAGCACCGTACTATTTTGTACGATGCATTACATAATTTGATCCTGTAAAACCGGAAATTATTTTGGTTTCTTCGATAGCCCGAATTTGCCAAACTCAAGCAACTGTTTTGCATCGATATACCCTTTGGTATAGGTGATCATATTCCCATCCCCATCTGCAAAGATCAGTGTGGGGTAGGCATTTACCTGGTATTGCCGGGCAACGGCAGGCCCGTCGCCTTTTTCCATATCCAGCGCTATATTGATAAAATTCTTATTGAAGAAATCGCCGGCAGCCTGGTCCGGGAAAGTGTACAGCTTCAGCATTTTACAGGGACCGCACCAGGTGGTGTAGGCATCCAGGAAGATCAGCTTGTTCTGCTTTTTTGCTTCGGCCAGCGCTTTTTTCCAATCTGATTCAATGAATTGAATGCCTTTATCTGAACCGGATACTGTTGCAGCTATTATATTTTTATTGCTGTCATTTTTTGGAAAACCCGCAAATACCAATACAGCAGCAATGGCAAATACAGCAGTTACAAGTAGTTTTTTATTCATGTTAACCCGGTTTTAACCTGCAAGATTATTCTTTTCCTTCAAATTTCAAACAGCTTTAACTTTTTATTGGTAGATCTGGTATTGGCTCACTGTCACGGGCAACCCATAGCCTGTAATTCACGATTTATTTCCTTGAAACAGAAAGCATGAAAAAAGTTTTGAACCTGGCTGAGGATACTGCAATGAGCAATTTAAAAATGATCAGCGAAGCAGAAGCAATTCATGAAACGGCTCCTTATTTTCTGCTCAAAAATGAATTTGCCAATACCATCAATTTTAACGGGTTAACGGTTCCTTTCTATGTTCAGCCACTCGACCTTGTTTTTAACCGTGCAATAAAACGCATTTTCGATATTGTAATTGCGCTCATCATCATTATTTTCGGGCTTACCTGGCTTATTCCGCTGATCGCTGTTTTAATAAAATTAAATTCTGCCGGGCCGGTATTCTTCCTGCAGAAAAGAAATAAAAGGAATGGCGAAATTTTCATTTGTATAAAATTCAGGACCATGTACCCCAATGCCTGGGCCGATACCCTGCCTGCATGCATAAACGATAAACGCATTACCGCTGTTGGCCGGTTCCTGCGTAGAAAACACCTGGATGAACTGCCGCAATTTGTTAACGTACTATTGGGCGATATGTCGGTTGTTGGCCCCAGGCCGCATATGGTAAGTGATAATTTACGATTTGATGAGCAGGTAAAGAATTATGCTGCCCGGTATAAGGTAAAACCCGGTATTACCGGGCTGGCACAGGTGCTCGGTTATCATGGTTCCGTGGATGATGTAAAAAGAATTGCAGACCGGGTAAACCTGGATATCTTTTATACCCGGCACTGGTCGCTGAAACTGGACCTGGGAATTGTTTACCGCACGATCCGCAAAGTTTTTGGATGGTAACCATGTTTCTTTTTAAATCCGGAAAATCATCCATACTGTTTATTAATTGCAGCTATATACGTGAAACCAATTGTAAAAAATACGCTGGCGGTTCTTTCCAAAAAAGAAAAAAAACAATTTGGCATACTGATCATGCTGGATGTGTTCATCAGTTTTATGGATATCCTTTCGCTGGCCCTGTTGTTGTGGATCATCCGGTTTTATATCCAGCCGGATCAAAGCAACGAGGTGAATTTTTTACCAGGCTGGCTCACAAAAAAAAACCAGGCAGCATTCATTGCTGTTTTTTTCATCCTTTTTGGAGCCAAGAATATTGCTGCATATTTGATTTCCCGTTTTCACTATCGCTTTTTGGGGCGGGTTGCCATTAGAATATCGGAGGATAACCTGTCCCGGTACCAACAAGCCGGGTATGACGCATTTGTAAACATTGATTCATCTGTTCATATCCGCAGGATCGCCCTGCAACCTTTTGAGTTTTGCCAACACCTGCTTTCCGGCTTACAGCAGATCATTACCCAGTTATCGCTGATCAGCATCACCACCATTGCCATAATCCTGTTCAATGCAAAACTATTTTT
>CAZBIK010000357.1:0-3519 GCA_964491955.1 uncultured Ferruginibacter sp. | reverse complement strand
TCAAGTAACCCCTCCAGCCCGTTGATCTTTATCTCATATATAGTTTCAAGCAATATGCCCAGTTTGCTTTTTGGAAATCCTTTTTGCTGAAACCATTCCAGGTATGAAACGGGCAGGTCGCACAACAGCCTGCCTTTATATTTCCCAAAAGGCATTCTCATGTTTACCAGTTGTACCAGTAATTCCGGGTTGGGCTGATCGGGTCCGTTGTTCATTCAATTATCTTTTTACCTGTAAAATTACATCCCATGGTTATACACACAATAAGCCTATTAATCCACCAATGAATAATAATGGTTAAATATCTTTTTTATTCATCAATGCTTTTATACATTTACTATAAATAATTACACATTTAAAAAGCCAATATAATTTATATTAACCTTTTACGGGTCATCCCCATTTAAAACCGCATGATAACAACTTCCATTACCAACCCATCCGCCGGAGTTATCAGTAATCACATTTTTGCAAATGTTTTACTTAATAACGAATCCGGTCAAAAGTCGTTACACGCCTCCGTTAGTTTTAGTCCGGGTGATGTGATCTGCCATTTCAGCGCAGGTATCACACAATCGTATGCGACCTACCTGACCGTGCAAACCGGCGCCGAAAGGCACATTACACTGGTGCCTGAATTTTTACAATACATCAATCACAGTTGTGCACCCAACGTGTTTTTTAACACCACAACCATGGAACTGGTTTGTTTGCGCACTTTGCAGCCCGGGGATGAGTTCACTTTTTTTTATCCGTCAACCGAGTGGGAAATGGCACAGCCGTTCGTTTGTAATTGCGGCCATGCTGGATGCCTGCAGTTAATAAACGGCGCTTCACACCTGTCTGTTGAAACGCTTTCAAAATATAAACTAACCGATTTTATCAGGCAGCAGGTAAGACTTAAGCTTTCGCTGTAACTGTTCATTAAATTCTATGGCCGCATTTAACCCATTATTGTCTGCTGTTTCATACCAACAAATTAAAGTTTGGGTATTGGCCCCGCTTCTGGAAACCCAGGATGCCAATATTGATTATTACTACGATTTCAGCCAGAGTATCGCTGAATATGAAAAAACCTTTGCCGAACTGGGTATTGAATGGAAATGGCAGCCGGTAACCATAAAGGATTATGAACCGATCATTGAGCAGATCGCAAAGGAAAGGGATTATGGCAATAAAACGCCGGTGGTTTTTAACCTCTGCGACGGGGATGAGATAAACGGAACCCCGGGCATTTCGGTGGTTAAATTACTGGAAGAAAAAGGATTGCTGTACACCGGGGCCGATGAATACTTTTATAACATCACTACTTCCAAGATCCCTATGAAACGGGCATTTGACAGATCCAAAGTGCCGTCTGCCGCCTGGAAAGCCATTCCCAATAAAGAAAGGAACCTTAAAAATATCTTTGATTACCTCGGATCCCCGGTGATCATCAAACCATCCGTTTCGGGTGGCAGCATGGGTGTGGGCATTAAAAATGTGGTACATGATCATGCTGCATTAAAAGAACAGGTTGATAAAATGTTTGCCGGTTACCGGGGTTGGGACCTGGCTGCTGATGGATTGATCGCTGAATCATTTATCAATGGCCCCGAATTTACGGTGCTTATTTCAGGTTCATACAATAATCCGAAGGATGCTAAGATCTATACCCCGGTAGAAAGGGTTTTTCATGCATCGCTGCCAGAACAGGAAAAATTCTTATCATTCGACAGGCTCTGGGAAATATACGAAGAAGAGGCCCCGATGCCCGGTGATGGAAATTTTTATGAATATGCTTTGCCGGACGCCTCTTTGATCGAAGAGATAAAAAAAATAAGCTGGGATGCTTATGTTGCCACCAAAGGCTGCGGCTACACCAGGATCGATGTAAGAATGGATAAAGAAACCCGGAAAATGTATGTGCTGGAAGTAAATGCACAATGCGGGTTAAGTGATGATGAGGATTATACTTCGATCGGTGCCATACTTCGGTTTAGCGGAAATACTTTTACCGGGCTGGTGGCCGAAATTATAAATGACGCTTTTGCCCGCCGTTCGGCAAAGGAATTAAAAAGGCGCATTGCATAAATGATCTCCTGCGGATTTTTGCAGAAAACAAAATGGAAGAACCACAAAATCAGAAACAACCTTCTCCGGGCACTTCGTTTTCTCCCCCGGTATGGGGTGCAGGGTTAAAGATCTGTGTGCTGCAACCCGATTATTCCACTTCGGATGTTGACTACCAGAATTATGATCCGCCAAGGGACCTCAGCCATTTATTGCCCGGCGCCGTATTTGATCACGTGCTTCTGAATAAATTATCTACCTATAAACAACTGAAAGAACTTAAGAAAAAGAACTACGATATTTTTGTAAACCTTTGCGAAGGTTACCTGGAATGGAATGTTCCGTCTGTGGATGTTATTTATTTTATGGAGTTGCTGAACCTCCCTTTTACCGGGCCAACTTCCTTGTTGTACGACCCTCCCAAGGACCTGATGAAGTATGTGGCGTACACCACAGGAATTAAAACGCCTGCTTTTGCATTGATCGAAACAACGGATTGCATTGAAACCGACTGCAGTCATTTGCAATATCCCCTGTTTGTTAAACCCGATAAGGCCGGCGACAGCCTGGGTATTGATGAACACAGCCTGGTTTATAATAAAGAGGAGCTTTTTAAAAAAGCTGAATCAATAATTGAAGAATATGGCCCCTTGCTGGTTGAAGAATATATTGAAGGCAGGGAGTTTACCGTAATGCTTGCAGCCAATGCCGCTGACGAAAGAACCTGTACCGTTTTTAAGCCCATTGAATATATTTTTCCAAAAGGATTCCGTTTTAAAACCTATGCACTGAAAACCTCGGAGCTGCATCCCGAAGCCAATATTCCCTGCAATGACCCCGTTTTGGAAAAGCAATTAAAAGATGCCGCTTTACAGATCTTCCGGGGTTTTGGCGGAGCAGGCTATGCCCGGCTCGACTTCAGGGTAAATGATAAGAACGAAATATTTTTCCTGGAAATCAACTTTACCTGTTCTGTTTTTTATAAAGACGGGTATGAAGGATCGGCCGATTATATCCTTAAAGCTGATGGCATTGGCCAGGCCGGTTTTCTTCAAAAGATCATAGAAGAGGGAATGGCCCGCCACCAACGCAGGCAAAAAAAATATACTATGAAGGGGAATGCCATTGCCGGCTATGGCATTTATGCAACCCAACATATAGCCCCTAAAGAAGTGATTTTCAGGGGAGAAGAGATGGCCCAATGCATTGTAACCCGCAATTATGTAGAGCGTTATTGGAATGTTAAGGAAAAGGAAACTTTCAGAAAGTACGCTTACCCTCTCAGTAAAGAGGTATTTTTGCTGTGGGATAACAACCCGGCAAACTGGGCACCACAAAATCACAGTTGCGATCCGAACACCAAATATGAAGGCTTGAATGTTGTCGCTTTGCGCAACATTTCCAAAGGCGAAGAACTAACCCTCAACTACGCTTCCTTCCTGGATGAACATATGGAGCCCTTTAACT
>CAZBIK010000356.1:0-3536 GCA_964491955.1 uncultured Ferruginibacter sp. | reverse complement strand
TGGCCGGTGTATTTACCAATACCCCGCCATTCTCTGTTATGAGTACAGCTTTCCGGTTTAAAGTTGTTTCATCAAGATGTGCAAAAGGCAATGTGGTACTTGTACATTCAAGCCATATGCTGTCCCTGGCCCCGGGAATGCAAAGGATGGCGTGATTGAAATCATTCATCGGGAAATTTTCATCTACCATTTTGGCTTCATAATCCCGGTAAATGATCACCAGGTTTGATCTGATGCCTGCAGCATCCAATGTTGTTTTTAAATAATTGCTTAAAGCCTTGCAATCGCCATACTTTTTATCATCTACAAAACTGGCCGGGAACGGCTTCCAGCCCCCAATGCCCAACTGGATGCTCACATACCGCATATTGTTTTGCATATAACTATACAGCATGGCCGCTTTTTCAGCATCAGTTGCTGCATTTTTTACCATGTCCCGGTAAAATTGTTTTCTTTCTTCCGAAAGGCCCGATACATTGGCACAGAGATCGTTGATCCATTTACCGTAATTTTTCCAGCTGGTCATGTCACCATCATAATCTTCCAGCTGAAATTTATTGGGAGCCAATAAAACCTGGGGCAAATGATTGCCTGGTGAACCACTGTATTTTTCCAGTTTAAATGCCGAAAGGTTTTGCTGTTCCCACCGGTAAATATCATTACCACCCGCCTGCTTTATTTCAGGTTTTTTATCGGTATTCAGCAGTTTATAACGTATGCCCGGATCACGGGGTACTTCTACTTCAAAAACAGCATGTTGAACAGACAGCCAGGGATATTGTATGATATACCTGGGCAGACTGAGTATACCTTTGAACTTTATGGTGTAATTATATTCTACGGTTATAGGGTAAGCAGGAACATTGACTTCAAAATAAGTATACTTTCCCTCAGGAACCAGTTCATCACCATATTTCCCGGTATTCATCTCTTTCTTTGACCAGCTGTTCTTTTTATTTCCCAGGAGGTCATAGGTTTTTATTTCAGCCTCATCCAGCACCCGGAACTTATCTGAGTACTGGCTGAAAAAAAGGATTTCTTTGGCCTGTTCATTCATCACAGTAAAAACCTGCCGTACTTCATACCTGGCCGTATTTTTATCCTTAACAACCAGTTTAATATATTCTTCCCGCATCACCAGGCTGGCATCTTTTTTTAAAGAATCGGGTATGGTAAGTGCCGAATAAATATTCAGCTGGGCATCACTGCAATGGGTGGCCAGGAAAAACAGTAAAAGTGCTGCAACTATTTTCATAACAGGATTTGACAGTATTGATACTGAAAATTAGTATTAATTATTTACAGAGGTCCTGTTTTTAAAACAAAAAAGGCCATCCCGTTAATACGGGATGGCCTTCATCAATTTTCAGGTCAAATATTACCAGGCTTTTTTAGCCACCCCGTTTTTAACGGCTTCCAGTGCTGTAGCTTCGCTAAGCATGGTGGTCATTTTATTACCTTTTCCGTCGTTGCCCTGGGCCATATAGCCCCCACGGGATGTTTTGGTTATTACTGCATCCTGCATCGGAACATTTTTTTCCTTTGTTTTCATGCAATAGGCTGTTAACATTTTTGACATTTTTTATGAATTTATGGTTAGTAAATATGGTTTGGAGGAACCCACTTTGAGGTGAATTTCTACAAAGAACTGGTTACAAGCTACTAAAAATATTGGTTTTGGCAAAAACCGGCAACGTAAACCAGCTTGAAAACAACTTAAAATGAACGGGTTTATCCCCAAACCGGATTTCGCGGTTTTATACGTAAAACCGGGGTTATTCTGCAATCCAACCCCTGAATACAACTATAAATATTAGTAAAAGGCTTAACAGACAATACTTTAGCTTAAACCAATATAAATGCCGGAATTGTTAATGCTCAATGTAAACAGGCATTAAAAAAGGGGCAAAAGCCCCTTAAAATTGTGGTAAAATATATTAATATTATTTTTAAAAAACCTTGCTTTTAGCTTGAAAAAACTCTTTTATACGTCAATCCTGGCATATTTGGCATGGGTTTCTATAAATTCGCGGCGAGGTGGAACCTCATCACCCATCAGCATGCTGAACACCCTGTCGGCCTCGGCTGAACTTTCGATAGAAACCTGTTTCAAAGTACGTGTGGCCGGGTTCATGGTGGTTTCCCAAAGCTGCTCTGCATTCATTTCTCCCAAACCCTTGTAACGTTGCGTATTTACACTCTCGTCCTTGCCCTGCCCGAATTGTTTGATCAGTGCTTTTCTTTCCTCATCATCCCAGGCATAAGCCTGTTCTTTCCCTTTTTTAACCAGGTACAATGGCGGTTGTGCAATAAATACAAAGCCCTGCTCAACCAGTTCCTTCATATATCGGAATATGAAGGTCAGGATCAGCGTGGCAATATGGCTTCCATCCACATCGGCATCCGTCATGATGATCAGTTTATGATAACGGAGTTTTGACAGGTCCAGGGCCTTGGGATCTTCGGGAGTCCCGATCTTTACACCCAGTGCTGTGAACATATTGCGTATTTCCTCGTTGTCGTAAATTTTATGTTCCATAGCCTTCTCCACGTTCAGTATCTTACCACGTAAGGGAAGTATTGCCTGGTAACTTCTGTCGCGGCCCTGCTTGGCAGTACCACCGGCCGAGTCACCCTCTACCAGGTAAAGCTCGCAACGGTGCGGGTCTTTTTCACTGCAATCGGCCAGTTTACCGGGCAATCCACCGCCGGTGAGTACGCTCTTGCGCTGAACCATTTCCCTGGCCTTTTTGGCGGCTGCCCTTGCCTGTGCGGCAAGTATTACTTTCTGAATAATGGTTTTGGCATCTTTTGGATTCTCTTCAAGATAAGCTGATAACACCCGGCTTAAAGTAGAATCCACAACACCCATTACTTCATTATTGCCCAGTTTGGTCTTTGTCTGTCCCTCAAACTGCGGTTCGGGTACTTTAACCGATATGATGGCACTTAATCCTTCCCGGAAATCATCGCCTTCAATTTCAACCTTGGCTTTTTCAAACATGCCTTCTTTTTCGCCATAACTTTTAAATACGCGGGTTATGGAACGGCGGAAACCGGCCACATGGGTTCCCCCTTCAATGGTGTTGATGTTATTTACATAACTGAACAGGTGTTCCTGGTAACCGGTATTGTAGATCATGGCCACTTCCACCATTACATTGCTGGCCGTATCATGGCCGTCGCAATAGATCACCGTTGGCAGTAAAGGGTTGCGGTTGGCATTCTTATCCAGCATTTCCACAAACTCAACAATACCACCCTCACTGTAAAAGGTTTTCGAATACGTATTACCGTCTTCGTCCTTTTCCCTGAGGTCATGCATGTGAATGGTTATCTTCTTATTTAAGAAAGACAGTTCCCTTAAACGGGCTTCTAAAATTTCACGATTATAAACGCTGGCAATAAAAATGGACAGGTCGGGCCAGAACTGAACAGTTGTACCATGTGTATCAGATTTGCCGATCTCGCGTACTGAATACTGCGGGATCCCTTTTGCATATTCCTGTTCAAATGTTTTTCCATCGCGGTTTACT
>CAZBIK010000355.1:0-3551 GCA_964491955.1 uncultured Ferruginibacter sp. | reverse complement strand
TCATCGCACCCGGCTGTTCTGTTCCTTCGGGAAATGGTTTTGGGTTTAACCATAAAATTGATTCATTTATTCTTACATCATAGGTACTCACCTTTTCAGTAAAAGGTGGCGGCGATTGCCCGTTATGAGGCAGGTACTGGTAACCATGCCAGGGGCAGGTAATGCATCCATCCAGAATTTTCCCTTCCCCCAATGGCCCGCCCTGGTGTTTACAAATATTGTGTATGGCATATAGTTTATGACCATGCCTATACACAGCGATCCGTTCTGCATCAATACAAAATATCTTAGCCCTGCCTTCTTCAAAGGCATCCACATGGCACAGCTTTACAAACCCTTCAATTACCGGATCAAATTTTTCATTGTCTTTTTTCACTTCCCTCCTGCCTGCAATAAGGTGAAGGCTGATCAGCCAGAGAGTTCCGGCTGACATCAATATCACAAAAACAGGATGTGTTTCATATTGAATTACCCCCAGCATCACATGCATTACAATTAATAAATACGCCAGGTAAACAAACATGTGCAGCGTCTTCCAAACTTTTGGCGATAGATTGTGCAACCAGAAATCATGGCTGGTAATGGCCATTAAGAAAAAAATGATCAATGCAAAAAATCCCAGTGACTGGAATGGAAAACCGCTCCATGAAAAAAAACGGGTATTGGATGTAAAAAGGGAAACAAAAGGATTTACATTTCCCAATGCATGAAACTGAATAATACTGAAGATACCATGAACGGCAGCCAGGCAAAACATGGTCACTCCCAAATGGCGCCGGTTATATAACAGCGGCAGGAATTTCCTGTTGATCCTTGCCAGCGGACCAATGCTTAAAATGATATGCAACAGCAATACTGCTAAAGTAGATGTAGACCGTATCAGAACCGTTTCAAAGGTATAATCCGGGTTTATAATTGCAGTTGCTGTAACAAATGTTGTTAAATACAATACACAAAACCCGAATATGGACCAATCGTATAGTTTCTTTTGCCTGTTCCACCCTACTGCTGTATAACCTGCACTCATTGCTTTAAATTTATGGTATCAAATATTTGCCGGTTAATTATATCATACAGAATAAAACTGTACATGCCGGTTGTGTCTGCCGCTACAGGAAAATAAAATGTCCCTGTGGATCCAATCCGCCCGACCAATTCCCTTTCTCCATTTTTTAATTGATAAATTAATGAAGAAGGGCGTGTTGAAGCATTTGTGCTTGTCCATTCCAGTTGATAATTCATTTTGTCAACTGAACTGCGCAGGTAAACGGAATAATTTTGCTCTTCAGCTTTATGTACAGTAACCGGCAATGCCATATGCTTATCTTCATGCAATAAATTGCCCAACGCATCTCCAGGTACAACTATATAAGCACTGATGATTCCTGCCGGAATTAAAAAAGCCAATAAGGCCCATACCTGCAAATGCCTTTTACGAAGCGGCTTCATCATAGTCTTTCTTTTTTGCTTTGATCACTTTTTTTAATAATACCGGCCAGAAAACAATGGTTCCGGGAAGTATCATGAACCGGAAACCCCAGCCTGATCCATGGGCAGATACATCTACTTTCTCAATGCCGCCGGTCAAAAAATAAATGGCGAACAATAAACCTGCGACCAGGTACACGATTGCCAATATTAACACTGTATATACTGCTGTTTCCATGCGATCAGTTCTCGATCCTTAAAATACTGTTGAACCCATTCAGTCCATCTGGTTCCCGGTAAGGATTGTCAATATCCTCCATCCAGGTCTTATCATCCACAAAAAATTTATATTGATAGGTTCCTTTGGGCAGCATGGGTATCTCGATCTTCCACAACCCATTTGCAGAAGGCTCCATTAATAAAGAGTCGTGTGCCCATTGATTAAATGTTCCGGCGAGTGAAATGTGCGAAGCACAGGGGTTTTGAATATAAAATTCGATGGCCTTTTTCTTTTTATTGATAAAAGGTGATGCGTGCTGTTTCATGGCATATAAATTTTGCAGGGTTTTTATAATGACCTTCCCGGCATGTATTGCGCCGTACCCCTGTTGTTCTGCAGGTAAACCGGGCAGGCGTTTTGCGGTACTGAATAAAATGGTGCGGATCTGTGCCGGGGTTAACCCTGGATTGACCTGAAGCATTTGTGCTATTACTGCAGTTACGATGGGTGCGGCAAATGATGTACCATCAACATGCATATAATGCGGTGAAATGTATTTGCATTCCTGAATGCGGTCCGTGATTTTCTCTCTCCAGTAAATTGCGTCGTTCTTATCTGCTTCATCAATGTGTATGCCTGTTTTCAACGCAGATGCTGCTATCCTGTGTTTTAATAGATCACCGGGGACCAGTAGCAATTCATACAGGGCTTTTGCGGTCTCCTGTTCTGCAGTGCCGGGCAGAATGGGCGCCGCTATCCAGATCGCATTGGCTATTAATTCCGGTTTATGTATCTCATCATCCGTTTTGCCAAAAGAAGAATGGTACAATTTATTCTCTTCCCCGTTCAATGAATTGTTGTCATCCCAGCCGCCTACCGCGATCACGTTTGGTGCATTGGCCGGTGGCTTAATGGCTGCCTGGTCATCATTACCAACTGCAGCTACTATGGATATGCCTTTTTCAATCAGTTTTTCGGCAAGCAGGTCCACTTCATTGTTCTTCCAGGATCCTGAATCATCATCTCCCAACGACATATTTACAACCCGGATATTAAATTTTTTATGATTCTTTACGATCCATTTCAATGCCTTTGCAATATTTCCCCCTGTAATTTTACCTTCACTGTCCATCACTTTAAGCAATACGAGGCCCGCATCGTTTGCAATACCTTTATACAAACCGTTGCTGAGGTAACCGTCTCCTGCACATACTACGGTGGTCATGGTTCCATGCCAGGATTCTTTATGTGGTTGTGCAAAATATGTTGCCGGAATCCGGGGCTTGGTGATATCTACAACTTTTTTTATGCGGTTTGCATTTGTAACCAGGTCGGGATGCAGAAAAAAACCACTGTCAATAAAACAGACCGTTACCCCCTTTCCTGAATAGTTTGGATTTGCATCTACCCGCAGTGAAGTGGGAAGAATAATAAAATCATCAACACTTTTAACGGGAAAATAAGGCCCGATCTCGGGAAGCATTTTTTGGTCCCTGATAATTTCAATATTATAATAATCAATGCAGCGGCTGCAAATACCATCCTTTTCTGTCCAGCCAGGGTTATTTAACCTGATCTTATCAATAACTACCCGCTCACTGTTGATATGAAAACGGTACAGCAATTTATCTACTGCATCATTGCACAAAGGACAAATTATTTTTTCACCGTAATTCATTTACCGATTTTTTTCACTACAAAGAAAATATACCATGGCAACAGCAATTGTCACGCACCTGACCGGTTGATCAAAATTCCCATTTCCAGTATATAAAAAGCGGGCACCAAATAGTGCCCGCCCGGTTACCAGTACTCAAAAAATATATTTATAAATGGCCCAGGATATCCTGCACACTGGCCCGTTTCCTGTAATCCGTATCAAAGTATTTAAAAACAATTATGC
>CAZBIK010000354.1:0-3588 GCA_964491955.1 uncultured Ferruginibacter sp. | reverse complement strand
GTAAAAAATTTAAAATGAAAGAACTGCTTCAACAATATGCTGCTTATAATATATGGGCAACCAAATTGCTGGTTGACCGGATAAATAATTTAAATGAAGAAGAGATCAACCGGGAGATCGCCAGCAGTTTTCCTTCTTTATATAAAACTTTTCAACACATGTGGCTGGCCGAAGAAGTATGGTGGCAACGCTTAAAGCTCACAGAAAATATTGTTTTGGAAAGCAGTGAATTTACAGGAAGTTTTAGTGAAATGGCAGCCATATTAGCTAAACAAAGCCAGCAATATAAAGACTGGGTTGACAATGCTACAGAAAACCAGTTAGTACATGTATTTGCTTTTATACGAAATAAAGAACAGGTTAAAATGCCCGTTTACCAGATGTTGCATCATGTATTTAACCATGCTACCTACCACCGCGGGCAACTGGTAACCCTGTTAAGGCAATTGGGTGCCGATAAAATACCATCTACGGATTTTAGTACATTTTGCAGGAAGAAGTAGGGGGAGAGGGTTGGAAGGGTTTAAAGTCTAAAGTCTAAAGTTTAAAGTTTAAAGTTTAAGGTTAGTAAAGTATCAGCTGATTTCCAACTTTAAACTTTAGACGTTAAACCTTGAACATTTAATTATGATCTATCATCGTCAACTTAACCCCATACCCGATCCGGTAACCACCCCGGCCCGGAGTTGGCGGCTGGTATTCGATGTGTAAAAAATTGCGGTACACCATACCAATGCCTTTGGCATATTTTTCTTCGCCGAAATTTATTTCATGGTATGAATTGGGGTCGGTGATATTCCCGATGATCTCATCACGTTGTGCCACTTTTAAAGTGCTGTCGAGTGTAAATGCACCGAGGGTTTGCTGCACGTTCACACTGTCGTATGTATAATCCCAGTCAGCTAAATATTTAACATTGGAATTTAATGAGTAGGTATCTATGTATGAATTTCCTTTCCAGCTATCGCCATTCCTCAACGGCCATTTCAGTTTAAGGAAACGCATATTGTTTTCAATAAACTCAACAGTAGACCCGGTTTGTACTGCCATAAATGTATTATCTGCAGTCCATGCCCCGGCGGGTGAGTTACGGATATAACGAATGATCCGGTATGCCGGCCTTCCCAGGTTATCCGTGATCAATGCGTCAACCTCATGTTTTACCTGGTAACTTACAACAGCCTGGGCGGTTCCAAAATTGATGAATATGGTGGAATCTAAATTATAGGTAATATACCTGCCTGGTTCCAAAGGGAAATATTCATTTAAAGAGATCGTTTGCAACTCTTCTGTACTTTTTGTACAGGAACTGAAAACTACTGCTGCAGCAAAGACTATTAATAGTAAAACCTTTCTCATAATTCGGGATATGTTACAAATATAGATACAATTAAACAGTAAAAGGCTGCTCTGCCCGCTGAATGATCCCGCCGCCAATTACATCATTCCCTTCATAAAAAACCGCACTCTGGCCTGGGGCAACGCCCTTTACATCTTCATAAAAACGCACATTTATGCCTTTTTCGTATGTGAACAGGTTACTTAAAGCGCCTTTATCTTTATATCTTATTTTAGTTACTGCTTCCATGCCTTCGGAAATGCCTTCGTATTTCAGCCAGTTCAAGCCGGTTACTTTCATTTCAGTGCGGTTCAAATCAACTTCCTCACCTAAAACAACAGTGTTGGTCTCCGGTAAAATTTCTGTGACAAAAGCAGGTTTGCCCAGCGCAATATCCAGCCCCTTTCTTTGTCCAACGGTATAAAACGGGTAACCTTTATGTTTGCCCAGGACCTTACCGGTTTTGTCAATAAAATTCCCTCCGTCTACGCGTTCTTCCAGCCCGGGAACTTTTCGTTTTAAAAAACCGCGGTAATCGTTATCGGGCACAAAACAAATTTCGTAACTCTCATTTTTTTTGGCCAGTTCGGGGTAACCAAAATCATGTGCCATCTGGCGGATGTCTTTTTTGTGGTATGTACCCAAAGGCAGGATGGTGCGGCTCAGCAGGTCCTGCTGTAATCCCCACAGGGCATAGCTTTGGTCCTTGGTATCGTCGATGCCTTTGCGGATAAAATACCTGCCGTTGGTATGCTGGTGTACCTGGGCATAGTGCCCGGTTGAGATAAAATCACAGTTCAATGCATCGGCTCGTTTCATGAGCGCCCGCCACTTGATATGCGTATTGCACATCACACAGGGATTGGGTGTGCGGCCGGCAATATATTCATCAATAAAATTCTCGATCACAAAATCGCCAAACTCTTCCCGGATGTCCAGGATAAAATGCGGGAAACCATGCTGCACCGCTGCCTGGCGGGCATCATTAAAGCTGTCGAGGTTGCAGCAGCCGGTCTCTTTTTTGCCGGTGGTGCCCACACTGGCAGCATAATCCCATGTTTTCATAGTAATGCCTACTACTTCATAACCCTGCTTATGAAGCATCAAAGCGGCCACGGTACTGTCGATACCGCCGCTCATGGCCATTAATACTTTTCCTTTTTTGTTCATATCTTATTCTCCGGTGCAAAGATACAAAGATCAGTTTGGGCATTATGGTTTGGAGTTTATGGTTTTGGGAATTTATTCGTTTCACTTCGATCAACATTTTGAGACTTTTTATGCCAATACTCTTAATAACTTTAAACTTTAAACTTTCAACTTTTCACTTATTTTGCAGCCATGCAGCAATACCTTGACCTGGTTAAACATATTATCGAAACGGGCACCGACAAAAGCGACCGCACCGGTACCGGCACCCGGAGTGTTTTTGGTTACCAGATGCGGTTCAACCTGGCAGACGGGTTTCCGCTGGTGACCACCAAAAAATGCCATCTTAAAAGCATCATTTACGAACTGCTTTGGTTTTTGCAGGGCGATACCAATATCCAGTATTTAAAAGAACAAAACGTAAAAATATGGGATGAGTGGGCCGATGAGAACGGAGACCTTGGCCCGGTGTACGGGAAACAATGGCGCAGCTGGCAAGGTGCAGATGGGGTAGAAGTGGACCAGGTAAAGGAACTCATTCACACTTTAAAAACAAACCCCGACAGCAGGCGAATGATCATCAGTGCCTGGAACGTGGCTGACCTGCCAAAGATGAAACTGATGCCCTGTCATTGTTTGTTTCAGTTTTATACGGCCCCCTCTAACTCCCCCCAAGGGGGAGGACGGCGAAGGTTAAGTTGCCAGTTATACCAGCGTTCGGCAGATGTGTTTTTGGGCGTGCCTTTCAACATTGCATCTTATGCGTTACTGACCATGATGATCGCCCAGGTTTGTGATATGGAACCGGGTGATTTTGTGCATTCATTCGGCGATGTGCATTTGTATAATAACCACTTTGAACAGGCCAACCTTCAATTGACCAGGACACCGTTCCCATTGCCACAGATGAAGATCAATCCGGCAGTAAAGGATATTTTTGATTTTACATTTGCCGATTTTGAATTGATCAACTATGAATCCCACCCGGCGATAAAGGCACCTGTTGCAGTGTAAAAAAATAAAACACAATAATTTCCCACAAAGACATGGAGGCCGCTAAGTAATCGCCTTTGTGTCAACTGTGGTTCGTGGCCTGGCAT
>CAZBIK010000353.1:0-3589 GCA_964491955.1 uncultured Ferruginibacter sp. | reverse complement strand
TCATTCCAACAGTTCAGCCAACAACCGAATGGGGGTTAGACCACGGCGCATGGCCCATGCTGAAACATATGTTTCCAAAAGCAGATGTGCCGGTATTTGAAATGAGTATTGATTATTACCAATCGGCACAATATCATTTTGATTTAGCAAAACAATTAAAACCCTTGCGTGAAAAAGGCATTTTGATTATTGGTAGTGGGGCTGTCGTGCATAATTTGCAGGAAGCAGGCAAACGATTTTTTAAAGGCAACATGACACCCTATGGATGGGATATTGAATTTGACCAATGGATAAAACAACAATTAGATAAGCGGGATATACAAAGTATAGTGCATTACAAAAAACAAAAGTTAGGTATGATGGCTGCTCCTACACCAGACCATTATGTGCCTTTGATATACAGTTTAGCCATGATGGATGAAAGTGAAAATATAGAACACAGCTTTGAAGAAGTATTACCTGCATTTAGCAACAGGTGTTTTAGAATTGGGTAAAATTGTTTTTAAAACTATACTGAGATGAACGAAGTTATATTTGAATTACCAGTAAGAGAAGGCGTAAAGCCAACTACAACGCCATCAAATCCACACATACAAATTAATCAACAACCGGTTGATAGAAAAATTATAGACGACTTAATGCATTGGGCATTTACTGATTTATCAAATATATCAAAGGAACCCAGTAAGATTTCTATCCCCGGCGCACAGGCAATCTGCCTTGCAGAAGATAAAATGTGCAGCCATTGTAATGCCTTTATGGTTGAAAACGAATTTGCCCATTTTCATCCTGCACCTGATGGAAGTATGCACCTGGGATTACCGGTTGAAGATGCCAGGTATGTAATTGAAAAAGGTTGGGGCGAATTGCACCCTGTTGTTTATAAAGGGTGGCTTCCGCCAAATTTTATTATGCTCTATGCGCCGAGAAATGAAGATGAGATTTTGATTGCCAAAAAAATTATTTTACGTTCTTATCAATTTGCTACTGGTGAATTGACAGAGTAACTGTTTTTTTATTCTGTTGATACCCAGCTCCACAAATAACACAGCTAAAACGATATTGCGAAAAAAATAATGGTTGATATAAAAATGCATTACATTTGCAGACTATAATACGAATTTGGTCTAATTGTAATAATTATGGAACGGAATGAAATTGTTAATCAGTCAATAATTGACGCAGCTAAAAAGCTCATTCAGCAGTATGGTTTTAGCAAAACCACTATGGAGGATATTGCCAAAGCGGCTGGCAAAGGGAAAAGCACCCTTTACCATTATTATACCTGTAAGGATGAAATATTTGATGAAGTAATCAGCCAGGAGATAGACGATTTTTTTACAGGGGTAAAAAAGGCTGTGGACAAAGCGAAGGGCCCTATTGAAAAATTGAAAACATACATAGTTGTAAAAATAAAAACGCTAAAGCAAAGGCTTAATTTATACCGGTTTGCTTTTGAAACAGCTTCACCATCCATTGATATAAACAAGGAGTTTTCGAAACTCAGAGAAAGGTACGATCATGAGGAAACAATGTTGATTGCTTCAATATTAAAACAGGGAGTTGAAAATAAATTGTTTAGGTTTTCAGATAAAAATGACATTGATGTATTGGCCGAACTTTTGGTGACCTGTGTACGGGGAGTGGAAATGGAAGTGATCACCAAAAACAAATATACTACACTGGCCAACAAGGCCGATATGCTGGTATCTATTATAGCCAAAGGATTAAGTTGATGTTCCGGTAACATAAATTATTTACAATCATGCTTTTCAGAAAGCATTTTTTTTGACAGGATTATAGACTAAAATACCAATTTGTTCGAAACGTAATCTAAACTGAGTATAAAAAATGAAAAAAAATAAGTACGGCTTCATCCTTTTGGCAATAGCATTAGCCGGGTGTTCTGAGCGGAAAAACAACCAGCAAAAGCAAAATCTAAGTACAGCTTTCAATGTACAAGTGGAGAAAGTAAGCATATATGGAGGTGACTATTCAGTAAGCTATTCAGGAATGGTGGAGGCCAGGCAAAACACGCCACTCAGCTTTGCTACGATGGGAACAGTTACTCAAATTTTTGTTGAGGAAGGGCAGTATGTCCGCAAAGGCCAATTACTGGCAAAACTCAATTCTTCTACTTCCGAAAATACTTACCAGTTGGCGCTTCAAAAGCAACAACAGGCAGAAGATGCATATAACAGACTTAAGCCCATGAAAGAAAATGGCACATATCCCGAAATAAAATGGGTGGAAATAGAAACAGGATTAAACCAGGCTAAAGCAGCAACCGCTATTGCAAAAAAAGGAATAGCAGATGGTAACCTATATGCGGTGGCAGATGGAGTAATTGGTAAAAAAAACATTATGACCGGAGTAAATGTTTTGCCCGGTATGACCGCTTTTGATTTATTAGATATACAAAAAGTATATGTAAAAATACCTGTGCCCGAAAATGAAATCAGTTCATTCAAAAAAGGAACATTGGCAACGATACATATAGCAGCCATTTCGCTAACCATGTCCGGAACTGTACAGGAAATTGGTGTTTCTGCGGATATGCTGTCACATACCTATCCGGTGAAAATAGAATTACAAAACTCAAAGGGCAATATCAAACCAGGTATGGTTTGCGCTGTATCCATTTCTTCCGAAGCAAACGCATCCGGTCTTCTTGTTTCAAACAAAGCCCTGCAAAATGATGTGCAGGGTAATCAATTTTTATATGTTATTGATAATAATACAGCACAAAAAAGAGAAGTAAAAACCATCGCATTAATTGGGCAACAGGTATTAGTGGCCGGAAACCTAAAAGAGGGAGACGAAGTAATTGTATCGGGGCAAAACAAATTGCAACCCGGATCATCCATCAATATCATCCGCTAATACTATGAAAAGAACAAAAGTTAATGTTATAGAATTGGCAATGAGGCATAAGCAAATTGCCATCATAATTACCACTATGCTGGTGCTGTTCGGAGCCTTTGCATTATGGGTAATGCCAAGAAATGAATTTCCTGAATTTACCATCAGACAAGGTTTAATAATAGGGGTTTATCCCGGTGCCACTTCTGAGCAGGTAGAAGACCAATTAGCTACCAAAGTTGAAAATTTCCTTTATGGCTTTAAAGAAGTAAAAAGAGAAAAAACCTATTCCATTTCAAAAGAAGGAATGCTTATTGTTTTTGTAGAAGTGAATGATAATGTAAAAGACCCGGATGGTTTTTGGGATAAAATAAAATTTGGACTTAGCGAATTAAAGATGCAATTGCCGCCACAGGTAGTGGCGTTAATTGCCAATAACGATTTTGGTTCAACATCTGCTATTTTACTTACTGTCCAATCTGATAGTAAAACATATAAGGAATTAGAAAAGGAGCTTAAAATTATAGAGACTGAACTTCGTAAAATAAAAGCCGTATCCAAAGTAAAACATTTCGGATTACAGCCGGAACAGATAACCATTTACCTTGATAATGATAAGCTGGCTTACTATGGGGTACGTCCGTTTTCGGTACTTGCGGCCTTGCAATTGGAAGGAGCCGTTTATTATGGGGGAGAACTGGATAATTCCAAACTGATCACTCCCATT
>CAZBIK010000352.1:0-3619 GCA_964491955.1 uncultured Ferruginibacter sp. | reverse complement strand
GGGGCCGAAACATGGGACGGTACTACAATTGGAGCAGGCTTTACATCGCGGATTCCTTTTACAGCAACCCAAACACAAATGAGCATCAGGGTTTATTCACCTGCTGCAGGTATACGGGTCCGGTTAAAGGTAGAAGACCGCACCAATAATACACGATCTGTTGAAACGGAAGCCATGACACAGGCTGCCAACACCTGGGAGACCCTGGTATTTGATTTTGCAAACCAATCCGGAGGAACTGCAGCCATGAACCTGGCATATACATATGATATGGCATCGGTGTTCTTTGATTTTGGAAATACGGGAACCGGGAGTGTATTTCTCTGGGATGATGTTACATTCCTTACTACAAACGTAACACCCAATTACCTGGCATTGCCCATCACTTTCCAGAGTACCACGTATCCTTATAATTTTATAAATTTTGGCGGTGCCAATGCAACGGTTGTTGATAATCCAAATCCTTCGGGCATCAACACCAGCACAAAAGTTGGCCGGATGGTAAAAGGCGCACCCGAAGTTTGGGCTGGCAGTTTTTTAGAACTGGTGAACCCGATCAATTTCACGGTACAGCGTACATTTAAAGTAAAAGTATATTCACCAAGGGTGGGAGCAAGGCTCTTGCTGAAAGTGGAGAACGCCACCAATGGCGGTATCAGTTTTGAAAGAGAAGCGACCACCACCACGGCCAATACCTGGGAGGAACTAACCTTTGATTTTACGGCCATCAATGTGGGCAACTCCTATTCAAAAGTGGTTTTAATTTTTGACCTGGGCACAGCCGGTGACGGATCGCCAAACTTTACCTTTTATTTTGATGACATCACACTTAATTAATTATAAAAATCAAGATCATGATAACAATAAAAAAATCATTCATTGCATTTTTCCTGCTGGCCTTCGTTTTCAGCAGTTGTAAAAAAGCAGAATATTCAATTGGAAGTATCATCACCCCAACCAACCTGGCCATGACCACGGTGGTGGTTGGTACTGATGCCGCAAATCCATTTGGGAACGGAACCGGCAAAGTGGATATTGTTGTAACGGCAGACAATGCGCTTGGTTATAAAATAGATTTTGGCGATGGCACTGCGCCGCAGATGGTTCCAACCGGGATCATTCAATACCGTTTCGGCAGTCCCGGAACAGCCGAATATAATATTACAGTAAATGCCATCGGCACCGGTGGGGTCATGAGTACACTTACCAAAAAAGTAAAAGTGTTTGTCAATTTCCAGATACCTGCGAACATCCTGGCAAACCTCACCAATGGTTCTTCAAAAGTGTGGCAAACCGATCACGATGCACCCGGTCATTTTGGAGTAGGGCCAAGTTCCGAATTTTCACCCATCTGGTATTCGGCAACGCCCAATTCAAGAGAAGCCTGTGCCTATGATGATGACATTACTTTTTCAAAGGATGCCAATGATAATGTAAAGATGTCTATAGATAATAAAGGAACGTCATTCTCAATCGGTGCCGCAACGGCATTCTATGGTTTTGCCGGGGGAGATGGCTGTTATGCCATCAATACAGGTGGTATACGGTCGCTGATCTTTATGGATGCGACCTCAAATTCCACACCTGCACAATCAACCCGTATACAGTTTACTGTGCCGGGCAATGGCATCATCAATTTTGGTACCGGTGGAACCACCTACGAGATTTTGTCCATCACCGATACACAAATACACCTGCGCAACATTGGTATAGATGGAAACTCCTGGTATCAAAAACTAATTAAAAAATAATGAACATGCGAACAGCAAAGCATTCATGCATTTCGGCTTTCCTTTTTATTATCCTGTTAAGCTGCAGTAAAGGGAATTCAGCTAACGGAAGCGGCTCAACGCAAACAGTTCCGTCAAACCTGGTGGTTACAGCTGTTCCGGCCGGTGATGGCAGTGGTAATGTTGCTTTTACGGCCACAGCTACCAATGCGGTTACCTATATTTTTGAGTATGGCAACGGCATCATTCAAACGGTGCCGGGTGGCCTGGTCACTTACCGCTATACAACGGTGGGCAATATCACTTACACGGTAAATGTGACGGCAAAAAGCAGTTCAGGCGGGTCTGTCAGCAAATCCATACAGGTTACAGTGAATACGGCTGGCGGCGGCTCACCGTCACTGGTATTCAGTGATGAATTCAATACCGATGGCGCACCCGACCCGAATAAATGGGGGTACGAAACCGGTACCGGCAGCGGGGGCTGGGGAAACAATGAATTGCAATATTATACCAACCGGCCCGAAAATGTGATCGTACAGGGCGGTGTACTGAAGATCAAAGCCATTAAGGAAACCTATATGGGCAGTGCTTATACTTCGGCCCGTTTATTATCAAAGGGTAAATATTCATTTATGTACGGCAGGATAGAAGTGCGGGCCAAATTCCCAACAGGTGTGGGTACCTGGCCTGCAGCCTGGATGCTGGGAGATAATATTGGTACAGCAGGCTGGCCTGCCTGTGGTGAAATTGATATTGCAGAGCATTTGGGCAGGGACCTGAATAAGATCTATGGCACACTTCATTACCCGGGCCGTTCGGGTGGCAATGCCGATGGCGCAACCATTATGATACCGGATGCTACAACCGTATTTCATACCTATACGGTTGAGTGGTCGGCATCATCAATAAAGATCTATGTGGATACACAGTTGTACCATACGGTAGCCAATTCAGCAGCCATACCATTTAATCAAAACTTTTTCATCTTACTGAATTTAGCCATGGGCGGCAATTTTGGCGGACCGGTAGACCCGGCATTTACCAATGCGACTTATGAAATAGATTATGTAAGGGTTTACCAATAATGGGTTTATTTTTTGTGCTGCCGGCTCCAGGCGCAACCTGGTCATGAACCGGGCAGCGGTCTTTAAATTAAATAAGCATTGATTACTGCATGAGTTAGTTATTAGCAGTTAGTTTTCTCATGAAGCAATCGTAATGAAGCGGATCGTATTCACTTATCCAGGTAGATACCTCCGCTTTTTTTTAAGCTTTTTCAGATTCAAACAATGGTAATGAACAAGATGATATCCGGGATAACCCGACTTGCAGTGTTTGCTTTTTTTCTCAGTTCCCATTTTGCGGTAATGGCACAGAACAATGTAAAGGAGCCATTGACCGTGGAAGATAAAATAAAAGTGCTGCTGCAGAAAATGACCCTGGAAGAAAAAATAGGGCAGATGAACCAGTACAACGGCTTTTGGGAAATTACAGGCCCGGCGCCCGCTTCCGGTGATGCCAAACAAAAATATGATCACCTGCGCAAAGGCCTTGTAGGCGCTGTTTTAAATGTAAAAGGCACGGATAATGTGCGCAAACTGCAGGAGATCGCAGTAAAAGAGACCAGGCTGGGCATTCCATTGTTGTTTGGTTATGATGTCGTTCACGGGCACAAAACCCTTTTCCCGATACCATTGGGTGAAGCCGCCAGCTGGGACCTGGAAGCGATAGAAAGATCGGCCCGTATTGCTGCCATTGAAGCATCGGCAGCGGGTATTAACTGGACCTTTGCACCCATGGTGGATATCAGCCGTGATGCCCGTTGGGGAAGGGTGATGGAAGGGGCTGGGGAAGAACCTTACCTGGGTAAAAAAATAAGACTTGCC
>CAZBIK010000351.1:0-3621 GCA_964491955.1 uncultured Ferruginibacter sp. | reverse complement strand
CCGTAAGATCGGTATTTTACTTTGCTTCCGCCTTTGTTTCCGTCTTCCTTAAGCCTGGTCACCACACCATCCCTTACCGCACAGATCTTTGTTCCTTTCTTCATTTTAAAATCGAGGGCTGCCCGGTTTTTATGGGTGTACCTGCTGAAGTAGCCCTGTACCAGTAAATGCGATCTGCCTTCTTCGTAGGGAAGCCGGTACACAAAACTGGTATCGTCTTTCATGATCCCTTTCTGCAGCAGTTTCATTTCTGAACGCTGGGGATTATTGCTTATTGAGCAACTTGCAAAAAGAATAAGCAAAACAGAGCTGATTGTATGAATGACTGGATAATTATTCATCTTAAAAAGTTCATTTATAACCCCAATCCGGATTAATAAAAAAGCATCCTGTAAAAGATGCTCAAATTATTTTGTTCAAAAGCCCCTTCAGGGGTTTGGGGCAACTATTCTGCTTCTGCCACCACTTCCTTCACTTCGGGGATCATACGCTTCATCATACCTTCTATACCGGCCTTTAAAGTGATCATGCTGCTTGGGCATCCGCTGCAGCTTCCCTGCATCATCAGGTTTACTTTACCGTCTTCGTAACTTTTAAATTGTATCGCACCGCCGTCCATTTCAACAGCAGGTTTCACATAATTTTCCAGCAGTTCCTTAATGCGTTTTACCACATCATCGTCATCTGCGCTTACGGTATTGCTGCTTTCGCTTTTCATGGCGGCAACGTCTTCGTCATTCACCACTACTTTGCCATCTTCCAGATATTCTTTTAAAAAGGCTTTTATTGAAGGGATCACATCCTGCCAGTCTTCGGTTTCGGTTGTTTTGGTAAGGGTAATAAAGTTGCTGGCAATAAAGACCGCTTTTATAAAGGGGAAAGTAAACAGTTCCTGTGCAAGTGGCGAAGGCTTTGCACTCGCTTCATCAGCAAAGTCGATACTCTTACCCGGGTACAATAATTTATTGGCCACAAACTTCATCGTTTCGGGGTTGGGCGTCATTTCGGTATAGATACTGATAACCGGGTTTCCTGTCTTGATCATAATGCGTTTTTTTAAGGGCCCGTCTGCGCCAAGGCTACGGAGGGCTAGCAAAACTAACAAGAATTGTGCTGTTTTGGTTTGAAAAGGCTGTTAAAAGGGGAGATTTTTCGGATTTCGCAAAGGCCTCACCCTTTTCCCATTTCCAACCAGCGAAGGGCGGTACATTTGTAAAATGCCAGGCAGCAAATCTTCAATTTCGTCTATTAATGATTACTCAACAATGCGGAGTTTGGCATAATTCAGCATTATCTTTTTCTCTCCATTCAAATCAAAATTTACAGTAGCAATCGGGTTGTGTGCAGCGCCTTCCATCTTCATTACTTCGCCAAAACCGAATTTCATGTGTTCTACTTTGTTACCAACCTGCAGGTTGCTGGTATCACTGGGTTCAAAATTTTCGGAAGGGGTATGTTCTACAGCTTTGTTTGTTGCAGGTTTTGAGTAAAAAGTTTCGGCAGGTTTTTTCGCAGGGGGTGCACCATATTGTTTTTCGGCACGCTGGGCTGCATTCCAGCCGCCGTTTCCAAAATTACGTTGCATGCGTTCTGCTGCGCCACCCTGGTTCCAGCCGCGGTTATTATTTGAATTGGCACCACCGGCATAACTTTTAGCCACATAGTTTTCCGAAATCTCTTCCAGGAAACGGCTGGGGTCATTTTGCTGAAGCTGGCCAAAACGGTAGCGTGCATTGGCATAGCTCAGCCAAAGCCTTTGCTTGGCACGGGTAATGGCCACATAAAACAAGCGGCGTTCTTCTTCGAGCTCTTCCCTGGTATTGATGCTCATGGCATTCGGGAAAAGCGTTTCTTCCAGTCCGCCAACAAACACCACCGGGAACTCCAGCCCTTTGGCAGCATGTATGGTCATCAGTTTTACCACATCGTCATTTCCTTTATCATCATCGGCATCGGTAAGTAAAACGATTTGCTGCAAATAACTTCCCAGGCTTTTATCGCCCACCTCCCCGTCTTCTTCATTCATGGGGGTTTCGGTAAATTCTTTTATGGAGTTCAATAATTCCTGTACGTTTTCGTAACGGGCCAAACCTTCGGTGGTTTTATCATTGAATAATTCCTTTACGATGCCGGTGCTTTTGCCAACCATAAAAGCCAGGTCGTATGCATTCTTTTTTTGTAATTCACTCTGGAACATTTTGATCATCGTTACAAAGTTGTCGATGCTTTCCAGCGTTCCGCTTTTGTAACCGTACCTTCCTGCATTGCACAGGATATCCCACATGCTGAGGTTGTTTTCATTGGCATACAGTACGGCTTTATCAACCGTTGTTTTACCAATACCCCGTGCCGGGAAATTGATGATGCGTTTAAGCGCTTCTTCATCACGCGGGTTTACCACCAGTCTTAAATAAGCTATAAAATCCTTTACTTCCTTGCGCTGGTAAAAACTCATGCCGCCATAGATGCGGTAGGCAATGCCCATGCGCCGCAAGGCCTCTTCAAAACTGCGGCTCTGCGCATTGGTGCGGTACAGGATGGCAAAATCCTTATTGTAATAATGGTTGCGGAGTTTTTGCTCCTGTATGGTATCGGCCACCATTTTACCCTCATCATTATCCGTCATGGTGCGAACCAAAGAGATCTTTTCGCCCTCTTCATTGATGGTAAATAATTTTTTCTCGATCTGCCCTTTGTTGTTGCCGATCACTTCATTGGCAACATGCAGGATATTCTGTGTGCTGCGGTAATTCTGTTCCAGTTTTACCACTTTCACTTCGTCATAATCTTTCTGAAACTGCAGAATATTTTCAATAGTAGCGCCGCGGAAGCTGTAAATGCTCTGTGCATCATCTCCCACCACGCAAACATTTTCATGCATGGCGCCCAGCAGTTTGATGATCTCGTACTGGGCCGTATTGGTATCCTGGTACTCATCGATCAGAATATATTTGAACTTGCGCTGGTACTTGCTCAACGCCTCAGGGAAGTTTTTTAAAAGGATATACATTTTAAACAGCAGGTCATCAAAATCCATCGCGCCGTTCTTAAAACAACGTTTTACATAGGCGTCATAGATCTGCCCGATGGCCGGCCGGTTGGCCCGGGCATCTTCCTGCTGCAGGGCCCAGTCGTTCATATATTCAGCAGCGCTGATCAAAGAATTTTTGGCGGCAGAGATCCGGTTGTATACCACGTTGGGTTTATAATGTTTATCATCCAGTGCCAGTTCGCCGATCACTGTTTTAACAACCGATTTGGCATCATCGGTATCATAAATAGTAAAGTTGCTCGGGTAGCCCAGTTTGGGAGCCTCGGCACGCAATATCCTCGCAAATACGCTGTGGAATGTACCGATGTATAAATTCCGGGCTTCGGTGTTGCCCAATATCCTTTCCACCCTTTCTTTCATTTCGGCGGCTGCCTTATTGGTAAAAGTGAGCGCCAGTATATTAAAGCTGTCGATCTTATGTTCCGCCATCAGGTGTGTGATGCGCGTGGTAAGTACTTTTGTTTTGCCGCTTCCTGCGCCGGCAATGATCATGATGGGCCCGTTCACATGCGTTACCGCCTCCCTTTGTGGTTCGTTCAGTTCATCTAAATAATTCATACGGTGAAGGT
>CAZBIK010000350.1:0-3625 GCA_964491955.1 uncultured Ferruginibacter sp. | reverse complement strand
ATCAAGGAACTGTACAAGCTTTACGGAATTGAAACAGCTCCGGAAAATATCATGCCCATGAGCATCCATAACCTGGGAAACAGCTCTGTGGCTACCATACCAACGCTTTTTGATATGGTGCAAAAGGGTATCATGCCCGAACACCGGTTGCAGGCAGGCGATGTGATCTTATTCGCATCTGTGGGAGCAGGAATGAATATCAATGCCGTTGCTTACCGTGTATAATTAAAAGATTAAAAACCCCGGTATAATTTTATTTTTCATCCGGATGCTCATCTGCAAATAAATAAATTCGGATAAGAGCCTTAATTAGCCTACATTTGCATAAAATCAGCATATGGTAAACGAAATGATTACAAAGTTCTTAGAGCCGGCACATCTTGCCAAGACCCCTGTGAAAATTGAATTTAAAAAGCGAAATACTATAGTCGGAATATTTGTGAACTCCCCGGATTACGAGGACCTGAAAGCGAAGAATTTCTGGCGGATCGTTTCTGAAACACATATCCCTGAATGGAAAAAAACAAATGACAATAAGCTGGCCAAAATATTCAGTGGCTCCGAATTTACAAGAATTACAGTAGCCAAGGAAAAAAAGGAAGCTGTTGTTTAATTGATCAACATATAACTGAAATCATATAAATAAAAAAAAGACACAGGCAACTGTGTCTTTTTTTTTATGCTTCTTATTTTAATATAGAATAGTTTACCTGGCATTTGTGGCCCTGGGTTTGGGCAATGCCTTTCTTGGTATTTTTTCATCAAGCTGTGCTGTATTATATACAAATGAGGCAATGATGGTGGCAGCCTGTTTCAGGTCTGCAGGTACCAGGTGGTCATAAGTATCCATATTGGTATGGTGAGTCCGGGTATCATATTCAATCTCATCCTGGATGAACTGGAAACCCGGTATACCTACTGCATCATAAGCAAGGTGGTCGGTCCCTCCCGTGTTATCGATTGTTACTGTTTTGGCATCCAGGTCATAAAAAGGTTCCAGCCATTTTGAAAAGATGGGCCCCGCTTTTTCATTTCCCTGTAAATAAATTCCCCGCACCCTGCCGGTACCGTTATCCATATTGTAATAAGCAGAAACCTTTGCATGAACCGGTTTCAGGATCATATCTGCCGGATCGGCAAAATGATTTTTAACATAATTGCGTGAACCATGCAATCCCTGTTCCTCGCCTCCCCACAAAGCAATGCGGATCGTTCTTTTAGGGTTCAAACCGGTGGCTTTTATTATGCGCACCACTTCCATCATTACCGCACACCCGGCTGCATTGTCTGTTGCACCGGTAGCACCCTGCCAGCTGTCGAGGTGGCCGCCCAGCATCACGATCTCATCTTTTAACACCGGGTCGGTACCCGGTATCTCAGCAACCACATTATATCCCCTGATGTCTTTGTCATAAAATTTTGTTTTTACTTCTGCTTCCAGCTTCACTTTTTCCCCGGCATTCACCAGCCGCTGTACCCTTAAATAATCATCGCTAGATAACATCACCCAGGCATAATTATTTTCAGCGCCTTTATTAACTGAACCGCCGTTTTGTACAAACACCGTTCCGTCATTTCCCCGGCCATTCATGCTTAAGACCAGGGCTGGTTTTTCTTTATTATAAAAACCGTTCAGCTGCCTGGTAAGCGCCTGTTGCTGCCGCCTGGCGGCCATTTGCTCAGGGCTAACATTTCTTCCTGCCTGCCGGCGTGCTGTGTCAGGTTTTGAATTTGCCATCTTTTCCAGTTCTGCATCAGTAAAGCGTTCTGCATCTGCAGTAAATGATGGTTGCAGGGTATCATTGGAATAGAGCATTACGATCATGTCTTTGATCTTACCGGCATATTGCTGGTATAATTCAGCAGAATCCTTTGCTTTGATCAGTATCACGTTACTACTGATGATGGCATTACCGGGTGTACTTCCTGTCCATGCCCTTGGTATGGCGATCATGGGTGCATAGTAAGGGGCGGTCATGGCAACATAACAACGGTTTTGTTCCCAACCCGTCCCAAAATCACCCCAGGGTTCTATTGCGGCATTCACCAATCCCATTTTTGTCAATTCATTTTTTGCCCAGTTGGCTGCCCTGAAATAACCGGGCGAATTGGTAAGCCTCGGGCCAGCTACATCGGTGAGGTAAAATGCAAAATTCATTACATTGGAATTTTCAAGGCCCTCCTTCCTGATCTTTGTGGTGGTGGCATCTGTTTGTTTGATCAGCAATTTGCTTTTGGAAATGCCGGCATTATCCTGTGCAAATACCCAGCTGCCGTACAGGCAAAAGAACATTACAAACGGAATAAACTTTTTCATAATAATTATTTTTTATGATTGAGGCTTTAATTTACACATTTAAATTCCGATATCCATAAAAATCATGTACCACTGATCATTTTTGTTCCCGGTATCTCCATGACCAGGTTTTCGCCGTAACAGCCAGCCGGGGTTTGATAACCCGGTTTAAAATTTCCATCAAGAATTTTTTTTGTGATGAGCAGGCTGCTGTGTGCGGTGAGGGTATACCCGTCCAGGCAGCTGATACAGGCCTGTAGGGTGTTTCCGGATTCATTGTTTACCATGCCCCAGACGAGGCTGCTGCTTTTTTTTCTTTGTTCATCAGATGGGCCTGCCGGCCTTGTTTTTATTTTTTGTTTGATGATGTTGCGGATAAAACCGGTTCTTAACAACCAGTTAAAGGCCCATTGCATTTTCAGCATCCTGTACACTTTTACAGGAATACCGGTATATACTTCAATATTGGGTATCCCGGTTGTTGTGTATGCTGTTGAAATATCCCCCCAGGGAATGGTCATTGTAAATATTTTTTTTGAACCGAATTCGATCCAGGTTCCCTTTTGTCCCAATGGTTTGTTCACGATCTTCCCGTTTTCCCTTACGGCTCCGCCTTCGCCGAGTTTACCGGCCATGGTCATTGCGGTACCATGCGATAAGCCACCACCAATGGTCGCAAATGCCAGTTTTAAATGTGTGGCATCGGGCATTTTATTTTTTAACTGCAGCGCAATACAATCCGTTGGTACCACATCAAAACCAACACCCGGCATCAGCATGATATTTTTTTCCTTTGCTGCAGCATCCTGTTTTTTCAGCATTTCAAAAACAGAGATGTCGCCGTTGATATCAATATAATGAACACCGGTTTGTAAACAAGCCCCGATCATTTGCTTTGCAGTATACACATAAGGGCCTGCTGCATGTAAAACCAATTTCACTGCTGATAAGGCTTTTTCCAATTGTGCTGTATTGTCCAGGTCAATTATCCGCCAGGGGAGGTTCAGTTCATTGGCCAGTGGGGTTATCAAATTTTCCGAACGGCCTGCCAGTATGGGCTGCAGGCCATACTCTGCAGAAAGTTTAGCAATGAGTTTTCCTGTGTAACCATTGGCGCCGTAAAGCAGGAATTGATTTTGCATACCGGAATGTACAATTTTTTGGCCGTTGATGACATAAAAAAATCCATCCCCAAACGGCGGATGGATTTTTGCAGAATTATAAGTGGTTAGTTTGAAACCCGTTCCTCCATATAACTTTCCATGGGCTCGCAGGTACATACCAGGTTCCTGTCGCCATAGGTATTGTTGATGCGTGCAATGGAAGGCC
>CAZBIK010000349.1:0-3626 GCA_964491955.1 uncultured Ferruginibacter sp. | reverse complement strand
TTGATGTGCAGATATGGAGTGCCATCGGGAAAGAATTCACGTTGGCAACCAACCAGGTGGATTTTGCCCAGGGCCAGAGTTTTAAACTCAGTTTTACCAATAAGGATAACCAGCCTGAAGTGCCATTGATCATTCACCGGGCCCCGTTGGGAACCCATGAAAGGTTCATTGGATTTTTGCTGGAGCATTATGCCGGAAAATTCCCCACATGGCTGGCCCCGCTGCAGGTTAAAATTCTGCCCATCAGCGATAAGTTCATGGATTATGCAAATACTATTCTGCAAACGCTGAAAAAAGCTGATATTCGTGCTGAAATTGATGACCGCAGTGAAAAGATCGGCAGGAAGATTCGGGATACGGAGATGGCCAGGGTGCCTTATATGCTGGTGATCGGGGAAAAGGAAATGAACGAAGGAAAAGTGGCCATACGCCGACAGGGAAAAGGAGACATTGGTGTAAAACTGATCGGTGAATTTGTTCAGGAAATATCCGCCGAAATAAAAAGCAGGGCATCAGAATAAAACAAAACGCAGGAACCCGGTTCCCGGTTTAATTTGGATTGGTAACTTAAAATAAATAAATTGCTACAGGCTTAACGGCCATTAAAAACTACTTTTAATAAGTACAAACAACATTATAAACTAAAAACAATAAATGGCATTTCCACCAAGACCCAGGGGCACCTTTAATCCCCGTTTTAAAAAAGAACAGCAACAGGAACACCGTACCAACCACATGATCAGGGCCATTGAGGTCCGGTTGGTTGGCGAAAACCTGGAACCAGGCATTTATTCACTGGCCGATGCCATTAAGATCGCCAAAGAGCAGGACCTCGACCTCGTTGACATCTCCCCAGGTGCCAAGCCCCCGGTTTGTAAAATAATTGACTACAATAAATTTTTATACGAAGAGAAGAAGAAGAAGAAAGAGATGAAGGCGAAATCCAAGACCAGCGAGGTTAAGGAGATACGCTTTACACCCAATACCGATGACCATGATTTTGAATTCAAGGTGAAGCACGCCGAAAAATTTTTATCAGACGGGGATAAGGTAAAGGCCCATGTTCAGTTCAAGGGACGTGCCATCATGTTCAAGGAAAGGGGCGAATTGCTGTTGTTGAAATTTGCCGACCGTTTAAAGGATGTGGGCGCTCTGGAAGGCCTGCCGAAAATGGAAGGCAAGCGCATGCTGGTGATGTTTGCACCCAAAGCCAAATTGTCAAAAAGGAAACAGCAGGCTCAGTCCAAATTATAAATGTATTCAGGATAATAAAAAACTAAAGGGGAGTTCTTGCTTCCCTTTTTTTATTTTTGCTTGTCCTTCGTAGCTTTAGCGAAGAAGGGCATAACAATAAACAATGGACACCAGTTTAAACAAATACATCAGCGAAACCGGCTTCTGTAGCCGCCGGGAAGCCGATAAATACATCGAGCAGTTGCGGGTAACCATCAACGGTAAAGAAGCAACCAAGGGTAACCGTGTGGGCGAAAACGATGTGGTGCTTGTTGATGGCGAACCCATTAAAAAAAAGAAAAAGGAATCCGTTTACCTGGTGCTGAATAAACCTAAAGGAATAACCTGCACCACTGATCTGAAGGACAAAACAAACATCATTGATTTTGTCAATTACAAGACGAGGATCTTTCCCATCGGGAGGCTGGATAAGCGGAGCGAGGGCCTGATCTTTTTGACCAATGACGGCGATATTGTAAATAAGATACTCCGAGCAGGCAACGGGCACGAAAAAGAATACATGGTTACCGTGGATAAACCAATTACACTGGATTTTATTCAGAAAATGCGGAACGGGGTGCGCATCCTGGGTACCATTACCCAAAAATGTTTTGTAAAACAGGAAGGTCCGAACCGCTTTAAAATTATCCTGGTGCAGGGCCTTAACCGGCAGATCCGGCGCATGTGTGAGGCGCTGGGTTATCAGGTGGAAAGCCTGAAACGTACCCGGATCATGAATATCACATTAAGTGGCCTGCCGCCCGGCCAGTGGCGCTATTTTACCCCGGGGGAGATCGATACCATTAACCAGATGCTGAAAAACTCAAGTAAAACGGAGGAAGGTGGAGAAGGGATGGATGAGTGAAATGGATGAGAACCTGTTTAGAAAAGCATCCAATGCTTATCGGTATTACAAAAACTTAAAGCCCTTCAAATTCTGCTTTTTTTTTCATAGTTGGTATTCGTTTAGTTTTCCAAAACCTGCAGGGTGTACAATAAGTATATCTGCCTTCTTGTTTTTTACCCATATAAACCTGTTGTTTTCAACAAGCCTGATCATTTCATAAAAATTATATTTGTAGCTCTTTAAAAACGCATTATGGCAAATGCAAAACAAACTGTTGCAATAATTGATGAAAAAATAGTTGATAAGATTCATCTGGTACGTGGCCAAAAAGTAATGTTAGACAGCGATTTGGCAGAGTTGTATGGAGTAGAAACCAAGCGGTTAAAAGAACAGGTAAAAAGGAACTTAGCACGCTTCCCAGCTCATTACATGTTTGAATTGACCCGGGCAGAAAATGAAATTTTAAGGTCGCAAAATGCGACCTTAAAGCATGGTTCACATGCTAAATACCTTCCTTATGCTTTTACAGAACATGGTGTGTTGATGCTGGCAAATGTTTTAAAGAGTGGCCGGGCAATTGAAATGAGTATAAAAGTCATTGATGTATTTGTAAAACTCCGGGAAATGTTACTTACGCATAAAGACATTTTGCTTAAACTGGAGCTTTTAGAAAAGCAGGTGGTGAAAAACAGCGAAGAAATTAAAACTATATTTAATGTATTAAAACAATTACTGAATCCTCCTGTGGAACCACGAAAAAGGATTGGTTTTAAGCCAGATTAGAAAATTGACCGGGTTAAATCTTTATTCCTGCTGATAAGGGCTGCTAACGTGGAAAAAACTTCCCCAAATCCCTCCAAATCTCTCCATTTTCCCTTACCTTTGCCGCCCGAAAGAGAATAATACATCTTTTTCAGACATTTCCCACAAGGCTCTATCAAGTGTCCCGTCATTTCGGGGCCGCCAGCAGGGAGTAACTTAAAACAGTTATATAATGCCAAAGGTTAAAACCAACAGCAGCGCCAAGAAGCGCTTTAAAGTTACCGGTACCGGTAAGATCACCCATCAGAAAGCTTTCAGACGTCACATCCTCACCAAAAAGTCAACCAAGCGCAAGCGTGGTATGCGTATGGATGGTGTTGTAAGCGATGCCAATTTACATTTTGTAAAAAGATTGCTGGGATTGAAATAAACTTCCCGGGAATTTCAGCCCGGTAACATACCGGTTAAGCTGGAAAACTTTAAACATTTCACTTTAAACTTTAAACTTCTTAAGATATGCCACGTTCAGTAAATGCAGTAGCCAGCAGGGCCCGCCGCAAAAGAATATTAAAAGCTGCCAAAGGATACTATGGCAAGCGTAAAAATGTATATACCGTTGCCAAAAACGTAATGGAAAAAGGCTTAACATACAGTTATGTTGGCCGTAAATTAAAAAAGCGTGAATACCGTACTTTATGGATCGCACGTATCAATGAAGCTGTTAGGGAAGAAGGGATGACCTAAAGCCAGTTCATCAACAGGCTGCAAGTAAAGAAGATCGACC
>CAZBIK010000348.1:0-3635 GCA_964491955.1 uncultured Ferruginibacter sp. | reverse complement strand
TAACAAATTTCACGACGGGTTGGCAAAAAATATTGTTAAAGCAAACATGTATTGGCCAAAAAAAGTAAAAAAGAATGCCGGTAAAAAGGTTGGTTTTGATGAACCTGCCAAATAAAAAATATAAAAAGTATAGCCATGAAATATTTAAAAACACATTATCCTTTATTGCTTATAGCAATAGTGATATTTTCTATCCCGTCAAAAGCGCAGGTGCTTTCAACAATAAACATTTCCCTGGATGCAGCAAAAAAAATTGTTGCCGCATCGGTTTTGTATGCCAAAGCTAACAATGCCCCGGGTGGCGCCATAGCAGTGGTAGATGCTGGCGGTAACCTGGTTTACCTGGAACGCCTTGATAACACTTTTGCCGCTGCTGCTGAAGTGGCAACCAAAAAAGCCAATACTGCGGCTTTGTTCAAAGCACCGTCATCCAAACTGGAAAATTCCATTAACGGCGGCAGGCAGGCATTGATAACGGTCGGCCATACTTTCCTGCAGGGGGGCATACCCATTATTTTCCAGGGACAGGTCATCGGGGCCATTGGTGTAAGCGGGAGTGCGAGTGCACAACAGGATGAAGACATGGCCAATGCAGGAGCAAAGATCAAAATAGATTAATGAAATATGGGGTCATTGTACATTGAATATTGGCTATGTATAGTGAATAAGCTGAACAGATTCTAAAATGCTCAATGATCAATGTCCAATCCTCAATATTCAATGAGTAAAAAATAGATTCCCATAAAATAATACGCTATGATAAAAATATATTTCATACTTAAAATTTACATGATCATACTGGTCGTTTTATTCTTCTCTTTGCTGTCTTATAAATTATTTGCACAGGAAACAAGATTACTGACAGTAGACAAGCCACAGGCTATTGCAGACCTAAAGACCAATGAAGGTGCTGCCCTGGTAAATGCAAAATGGTTTGTACAAAATGCACATGTAACGGATGCAGAATTTAAAGCTGCCGGCCCGGGAACGAACGGCGATGCATTGCCTTTGTATCCAACCGGTCCTGCGATAAAAACACATACTATTCATCCTCAAATGGGTGCTGCTGGTTTTGATAAGGCATTTAAAGCCATACTGCCGGCTGATCTTGAAGTTAGACAGGGAACAGGCCTGCTGTCTTATGTTTGGTACAAAGTAGATGTATCCATCCCGCCATCAATCGGCAAATTGAATACCATGGGTTCTACAGCAGTTTTTGAAATTACAGTTGATGATTACAGTGAAATATGGGTGAATGGAAAACAGATGCAGGGATTGGGGCAGGCAGGTGCCGGATTGGTATCAGGATATAACACCAGGAACAGGGTGATCCTCACCCGTAATGCAAAACCCGGCGATTATTTTTCAATTGCTGTTTTAGGTATCAACGGGCCGATGGGAAAGATACCTGATAATTATATATGGATTCGCAGTGCGGTAATTGATTTTTACAATGAGCTGCCATCAAATACAGCATGGAAAGACGTTGGTAAAATTTATGCCTTTGGTGAAAAACTTAATTCGATCATCAGTTCCGGTACAAAAGTTGAAAAAATTGCTGACGGATTCTCATTTACCGAAGGGCCTGTATGGCACCCGGATGGGTATTTATTGTTCAGTGATCCAAATACCAATACCATCTATCGATATAATCCTTCAAATCATAATGTTACTGTTTACATGAGCCATAGCGGATATACCGGCGCTGATATTGGAGAGTATGGTCAGCCTGGCAGTAATGGTTTAGCTATTGATAAGGAAGGCAGGCTTATTGTTGACCAGCATGGTAACAGGCGGGTTGTCCGGTATGAAAAGAAAGGGCCGCTAACTGTATTGGCAGATCATATCGGGGGCAAGCGATTTAACAGTCCCAACGATGTGGTTTTAAAATCTGACGGTACAATTTATTTTACTGATCCTCCATATGGGCTCCCCGGTTTTTTCAATGATGAAAGAAAAGAACTGGATTATTCGGGTGTATTCATGATCAGGAACGGCAAAGTAACGGTTGTTTCAAAGGATCTCGGAGGTCCGAATGGCCTGGCCTTTTCACCGGATGAAAAATATATGTATGTGACTAACTGGGATATCCGGGATATTCATAATACCAAAACATTATGGAGATATGAAGTACAGCCTGACGGAACATTAAAGAACGGGAAAATATTTTTTGACTGGAATATTACTGAAGATGAAGAAGCGCTGGATGGAATAAAAGTTGACAGGGAGGGAAATCTTTTTGTATCTGCACCCGGCGGACTATGGATATTAAGTGCGGAAGGGAAATTGCTGGGCAAAGTTGTAACGCCGGAACGCCCGGCCAACATGGCCTGGGGGGATGCTGATGGCAAAACATTATACCTGGCCGCACATACCAGCCTTTATAAATTAAGGGTAAATACTGGAGGTAAATTCAGCTGGCAATAAATGATGGTCATTTTTGAAATAATATGAATAACATGAAATGGATAAAGAGAACAGGGTTTCTTTTTTCGGTTGCCCTGACCGGCTGTACAATCACCACCATGGCACAGGACACAAACAGGTTTTTATTCACTACCGGTATTGGGTTGATCAAATCTCCAGGGGAACTAAGTAATGTGCTTCACCCTTCTGTTGCATTTAACTCAGGGCTTGAGTACACAGACAAAAGCAATTGGTTTGCACAGGTCACGCTTGACTTTAACAGTCTTAAATATGACCAGCAGCGGCTCGATGAAAATTCGCCTTACCTGTTTCAAAGGACCAGCATTTCACTGATCATGGGTGCTGTAGGTGGCGGCCATAATTTTTATTTTGGCCATAACAAATGGTTTGTATCGCCTTATGCCGGTGGCGGGTATCTTAATATTGGCGAACCAAGGCTTGTACTGAAAGAAGATAATATATTCAGGCAGGAAGTTACCCGTAGGGGGGGCATTTTTGGTAAAGCAGGAACCAGGTTGGGGTATATGACCAAAATAAAATTCCTGCAAACCATTTACCTGGATGCATCCTGGTGGGAATCACCGGTGAAAATCCAGGGAGCAAGATTACAGGGGGCTTCTTTTTTTATAGGAACAAGAATGAGCATGTAATAAACAGTATTTAATAAAAACAGTATTTTATGAAAAAAAATATTTCATTATTTGCGATTATTTTTATCGTTGTATTTACAGCATGTAAAAAGAATAATACGCCTTCGGCCATTTTAGATGAAATGGCCGACAGTACGGCTGTGCTGCAAAAAACAGGAATTTTTAATAATGGGCCTTATGGAAGTGTAAGGGGTGAAGCCAATATACTTTTAACAAGTACGCGGTACGACCTAAAGCTGATGAATTTCAACAGCAGCAACGGCCCTGACCTGCGCGTTTACCTCTCAAAAGAAATGATACCGGTATCTTATATTGACCTGGGGCCATTAAAAGCAACCGGCGGGAACCAGCTCTATCCGATAAACGGGATGCCTGAAATTGCCCAATATAAATTCGTTTTGATACATTGCAGGCAAGTCAATCATTTAGTTGGGTGGGCATTATTGAAATAATTATAAAAACGGGCATTATGAAGCGCAACACAGCGATCGTAACCGGTGCATCCGATAACGTGGGGCAGGCCAGGGTAAAACCATTTTTAGCATCAGGTAACCATGT
>CAZBIK010000347.1:0-3649 GCA_964491955.1 uncultured Ferruginibacter sp. | reverse complement strand
CACAGGCCATTGTTTTGAGATGGGAGAGAGAAACAAAGATTTTCCCAAGCTTCAGGTCAGCAACTGTTTTCGCAGTTACGCCATGAAACCGGAACTCCGGTTTCCCTTCATCGTCATTATAAATTTCAATTTCGTTAAATGCAGTTCCGTTACGCCAGCCGGTACCGATCGCTTTTAGAAATGCCTCCTTGGCTGCAAAACGTGCCGCATAATGTTCATATTTATAGGTCATGGTTTCACAATATATAATTTCAGCGGCAGAAAAAACAAGTTCCTTAAACCCGGTTTTCTTTTCCATTTTTTCAGCAACCCGCCCAACTTCAATTAAGTCTGTACCAATTCCAAATATCATTGCGCAAGCTTTTTATTTATTTTCTTAACCTGTTGTTTAATATGGTCCTCTTCTTTTTTTGTTGCGATTTCTTTTGTGAGTGCAAGCTCGTAGTTTTTTAATGCCTCTTTGTACATTTTTTGTTTGTACAGGTAATCCCCGGCTAAAAGATACGCATTATAAAATTCAGGATTGCTGGCAACCAGGCTGTCGGTATTTATTTTGCCGCCATCCATAACCTGCTGCTTTATTTTTCTAAACACCTCAAAGTTTTTAAATGCAGGCGTTAATAAAAATGTATCTGCTGCTATGGTTAAGCTGCTATCGGCAATTTCCTTATTTGCGGCGATGCCTTTCAGTGAAAATATTTTGTTCAGGTCGTAGGCCACATATTCTCCAAGCTGCCATGGTGAAGTAGAGACCCAAACGATCAGTTTTTTTGGTTCAAAAACAATGGAGTGATGTGCTATTAACTGGTTAATCGCTTTTTCGTTGCCCATTCCGATATCGGCACCGTTAAGGCCTTTCCGGTCGCGTAAAATACTGATGGTTTTTTGAACCGTATTTTTGCCGTTCGCATCCAGCAATTCGGTTAACCGTTTATACCGGTAAACCGAAGCGCTTTCATTTTCCTGTTCCCTGTTCATTTTTGTATTTCCCAGGCCCTTGCTCTGGAAATGGTTGGTGCAAACGATAAATTCTTTTTGCGGATCATAAATATCGAGGCTGTCGGGTGTTTTTTCAATGATCACTGCTTTGTTATCTGCTGCAGATGCCACTAAAAAGGATTCGGATACAAACATTTTCCTCGACCGGGCAATAACAATGGCTTCACTGATATTTTTTGCGTATTGTAAAATTTCCCGCGTTACCAGTGATACCGGTGTGGCCGAAGCTGTTGGCAGGTCTGATCTTGCTGCATTGATGGTCACAGACAAACCCTGGTCGTTCATACCGGAAACAGCACCCACAAAACCACCCCAGGTTACCGTCATAAATTTATACCCCTTCGTGGGATTAAAAAATGCAACGATTTTATCTTCGGCAAATTTATCACCAACATAAAAATCAAAATTGCGGCCAATGATCATCGAGCTGTCGGCCGACATGCTTCCCCAGGTACCGAAAGAAGTACAGCCCACCAATGCCAGGTTCTGCACCGCATGGCCGATATCATGTGCGGCATGGTAATTTAAAATGCGCTGATAATTGGTGCCGAGGTAACGGTAATCCGGGGAAGCTGAACCGGATACGCCGTATATCTCTTCCCGGTATTCTTCCGTAACATTTTTATCGAGCTTCCGGTTAAAAAAACCGATCAGGTATTTTAAAAAATTACGTTTGAATTTTGAAGGAACCAGTTTGGTGATCTGTTCAGCAAAATGGTCTTCCTGCCTTACCACCAGTTCCCTGGTCAGTTTCCCGTTGATGACACCTCGTTCAAACGCATCGCCTTCAACATACAATTCGTATAAGCCGCTTTTACTGTGTCGGAACCAGTTGTTGTTCAGTGTATAAAATCTATTGCCATGAGCAGTTCGCTGCAACTGCAGGCTGCTGATGTCGGTCGGTTTTGGAGGATCTGTTTTTGAAACCTGCACAAAATAAACCGCAGCAATGACCAGCAGGGCTATAAACACAGCCAATACACGCAGTAAACGCCTCAGCCATTTTTTTCTTTTAAGCATTTCTTATTTTTTCTATGATCTCATCGTTGCCCAGGAAAGCCGTACAGGTTACAAGGCCGCTCATGGTAGCGCCCAGGATCCCGTGCAAATTCAGGTTTTGGCCTGTTAAATACAGGTTTGGAATTTTTGTCCGGGGAGAAATGAATGTCTTTAACGGGTTCTGGTAATCTTTTACAATGCCATACATCGAGCCGTCATCATTGCCCACATAATCCCGGTAGGAAAGCGGGGTGGCGGTGTAATAGGTTTTTATATGATCCCGCAGGCCAGGGAATTTTTCTTCCACGCAATCCAGCAACTTTTCTGCCTTGCGTTTTTTAAACGCTTCATACTCCGGCCCACGGTCATCTGCAGCCGAAACGGTATTGAAGGTCTGTTCCCATTGTTTCACTTCATCGTACCGCATATAAGCCAATATGGTCATGGCATCGGCATAATCAGGCGACTTTGACGAAGCCGCAAAAAAAACGCAATAACTAAGCGGCCAGTTCTCTTCCGTGTGCCCGTCCAAATGCCACACATGCCCATCTTTGTGGTAGTAATAATTGTTCTTTACATATTTAAAACTGTCTTTTTTAAAAACAATATTGATGATAAAACCACCGATGGTATTCTCCAGGTTTTTGATCCGGTTCTTGTAGGCGTGTTTAATGAGGTTGCTTTCTGTCATATCCAGTGTACGCACCGGGTGCATATTGCTGATGAAATGTTTACCGTACACATGAGAACCATCTGCCAGTTCTACGTATCTCACTTCCCCTTCTTCAACCACGATCCTTTTTACTTCTGTATTGCGGCGTATGATCCCGCCATGGGCTTTGATATCCTGGGCGATATATTTCCCGATGTTAGACCCGCCGTCAACACATTTCCAGGAACTTTCGATATAACTGTTCAGGATCATGGCGTGCACGTAAAAAGGTGTTTTGCCGGCATGCAGTACATACAGCATATTGTTGCCAACCAGCACAGCCTGCAGTTTTTTATCCTGTGTGATGCTTTCGATAAACGTTTTTGTATCAATACCCAGCACCACATTTTTTTCATCCATATTGCCGCCGGCCCGCAGGTTATACAGCGGGAATTTGCTGCATATTTCCTTTATCTGGTCGCAGTATATACGCAGGGCCTTTTCTTCATGGGGAAAATCTTTCAGCAGCCGCTGAATAAAATTTTCATACCCCTGGGCATAGGCATATTCTTTATCATCATTTTCGATCAGGATCTTGTCAAAGCAATCCTCATCCATTTTCTGCAGTTTCAGTTTATCAATGATGCCCATGTATTTAAAAACCTGGTAAAGGTTTTGTCCCTTGCCCAGGCCACCCAGATAATGAACGCCTGAATCAAAGATCACCCGGTCACGCACGTAGGTTTGCAGGCAGCCGCCGATCTGTTTGTTCTTTTCCAACACACAAACATTATAACCTTCGCGTGCGAGTATATCAGCGCATACGAGGCCGCCCATGCCGCTTCCGATGATCACTATGTCGTATTTGTTTTCCAATGTGTTCTTTTAAACCAATGCCTCTGCTTACTAACGAAATGTCATTCTAATAGACACTTATAAAAAACGATTTTAAGTTCTTTAAAAATGGGTTCAATTTTTTCAACAAAAAAACAAAAAAAA